>JAKLEK010000259.1 GCA_022703115.1 Elusimicrobiota bacterium | reverse complement strand
GCGCGGGGACCAGCCGGCCGCCCACGACCACCGCCTCGGCCCGCCCGCGGAGCCGCCGGCCGATGAAAGGGGAATTGGACGACCGCGAGACGAAATCAGGACCCACGCGGTATGAGACGAGCGGGTCTATCAGGGTCAGGTCCGCGTCCATGCCCGGCGCCAGGGCGCCCTTGCGCCCGAGGCCTAGGATCCGGGCGGGGTTGGCGCTCATCAGTTCGGCGAGGCGCAGCCTGGACAGGCGGCCCGGCAGCGTCAGGGCGGTCAGCGACAGGCCCAGCATGGTCTCCAGACCCGTCGCTCCGAAAGGGGCTTTCAGCATGCCTTTGGCTTTCTCTTCCCGGGTGTGCGGAGCGTGGTCGGAGGCGATGGCGTCTATGGTCCCGTCGGCGAGCCCCCGTATGATGGCCTCCCGGTCCGTCCGCTCGCGGAGAGGGGGTTTCATCTTGAACGCCGCGTCCTTTACGTCGGAGCAGGTCAGAGTGAAATAGTGCGGACAGGTCTCGGCGGTCGCCTTTATCCCGGCCTTCTTCGCGGCCGCGACCAGTTCCACGCTTTCGCGGCAGCTCAGATGCTGCAGATGGATGGGCGCGTCCGCCGCCGCGGCGGCGAGCAGGTCCTCCAGGACCGCGAAGACCTCGGCCTCGCGCGGAATGCCCGGAAGCCCCAGCCGGGCGGCGCGGGCGCATTCGTGCATTACCCCGTCCCCGGTCAGGCGGAAGGATTCCGAATGCTGGAGCAGCGGCACGCCGAGGTCCCTGGCCAGCCTGAGCGCCCTGCCCAGCGGTTCGGGCCCGGGCACGCTGGCCCCGTCGTCGGTGAAAGCGACGGCGCCAGCTTTTTTCAGCGCCCCGAGCTTTGCCAGCCGGCGGCCGGCCCTCCCGGCCGTGACCGCGGCGGAGAAAAAAACGTTGACCGGCAGGCCCGCCGCCTTTGCGCGGAGGCGGCGTATAAGCGCCGGATCGTCGGCCGGGGGATCGGTGTTCGGCATGGCCAGAATGGAGGTCACTCCGCCGGCCGCGGCCGCGGCCGCGGCCGTGGACAGGTCCTCGGCCCGCTCCATGCCCGGCTCCCGGGCGTGGACGTGCATGTCCACTATCCCCGGCATTAGCCAGAGGCCGGAGGCGTCGTAAACCTCGGCGCCGCGCGGGTCCGGCCTTATGCCTCTGGACAGGGAGATAATGCGGCCGCCACCGGCGAGGAGGTCCAGCTCGGCCTCTATGCCGCGCGCCGGGTCCAGGACCAGGGCGTTCTTGATCAGGAGTTTCTGCATCGTATGGCCCGCCGTTCCGTCGGGCCGCAGGCCGCGCTCGCGGCCGGTGGACCCTATTTCCGGCCTTTCCGCTTTTTCCCTTCTTTCAGGAAGAAATAAAGTCCTAACAGGAGCAGGATCCCGGCGGCCGACCACCCGGGCCGGGAGAAGGTCTTTCTTTCCGGAGCGGCGTCCTGCGCCGCCGAAGGGGCGGTTACGGAGGCCGCCGGCGCGGGGGCCGGAGCCGGCGCCGTCTCTTTAGCCGCCGGGGCCGGCTTTGGCGCGGCCGCGTTCTTCAGCGCGGCGATGAAAGGAGTGGAACTCCCCTGGCGCGGGGCGCAGGCATCCGGGGTCTTCGCGCAGTCGCCCCCGGTCCCGGCCGCCTGCAGCAGGGGGGAGAGAAAAAGCAACGCCAGGAATATCCGCATAGTTCAGGCTCCGTTGAAGGACGACATCTGCTCAAGTTTCTTTCTCGGGCGGGCCGCGGGGGTCTCGTCGGCATAGCCGACGCTGAGCATCACTTCGGCCTTGCTGCCGGAGGGCGCGTTCAGGACCTTCGCCGCGGCCTTGGCGTTGAACCAGCCCAGCCAGCAGGTGGCCAGTCCCTGTTCTTCGGCCGCGAGGGCGAAATGCTCCCCGGCGATGCCGATGTCCATCAGGCGGAAATTGGTGTCCTGCACCTGGTTGCCCAGCCAGGCCGAGAGTTTACCGGTCCCGGAGAGCACCACTACCAGCGCCCCGGCGCCGGCCGCGAACCGGCATTGGGAATATATGCCGGAGAAAGCGGCTTCCGCCAGCTTGTCTTTCAGGGCCGGATCGTCCACCACCACGAACTTGTAGGGCTGCGCGTTGCAGGCCGAAGGAGCCAGGCGCGCGGCTTCCAGACAGGCCAGCAGCTTTTCCTTCTCCACCGGCAGAGGCTTGTACCGGCGCACGCTGCGCCGCGTCGAAACGAGCTTAAGGAAAGGGGTTTCCTGCATAGCCCATATTGTATAAAAAACAAGTTATAATGGATAATACGGCCGGACGGAACGCGGGGGGCGGCCCGAGGTAGCTATGAACGACTGGATAAAGGATGCTCCTGTCGCCGTAACGGTCTGCGACCGCGACGGGAAAATAACGGAGATGAACGGGAAGGCGTGCGGGGTCTTCGAGAAGTACGGCGGCAAGGCCCTGATCGGCTCCGACCTCCTGGCCTGTCATCCGGAACCGGCGAGGACGAAACTGAAGGAATGGCTGTCCGGCGACGCGCCGGTGGTCAACGCCTATACCATCGAGAAGAACGGCGTAAAAAAGCTCATCTACCAGTTCTCCCTCGTCCGGGACGGCCGCCCGGCCGGCCTGGTGGA
>JAKLEK010000258.1 GCA_022703115.1 Elusimicrobiota bacterium | reverse complement strand
TCGCCTTGCTGCCGCTTCATGCCGCCGCCGCGCCGTCCCCGGCCGAGTCGGACCGGGCGCGGGAATCGCTTACCCTGGACCAGGTGGTTACGAGATCGGTAAAGAACGATCCGATGCTGCTCGCCGCAGAGCAGGATATCATAATAGCCAAGCAGCGCGTCCGGGAAGCGCGTTTCATGAACATGCCGCAGCTGGCGCTTTCCGGGACCTTGTCCAGGGTGAACCTGGAGTATCCCACCATACTCGGTCCGGAGCTCGGAGAAAGGTACCTGGACCCGGACGTTAACAGGAGCTTCTACACCGTGCGGGGGTACGCGCTGCAGCCGCTGTATACCGGCGGGCGGAACAAGAACACGCTCCGCCTGGCTAAAACGGCGCATAACCAGGCCAAGGTCAATTACGATACGGTGAAGACCGACGTCATCCGGAGGGCGAAAACGTCTTTCTACGCGCTCCTGTACGGCAGGGAAATGCGCGCTTTGACCGCCGGCCAGGCCGCGCTGGCCCGCGAGCTGAGCGGCAGGATACGCAAGGACCCCTGGGAGGCGATAGAGGCCGGGCTGCTCCTGGCCGAGATGGGGAAACGGGCCGAACAGGCCGCGCACGAAGAGGAAATGGCCAGGTCCGAACTGGTCCGGGTCCTCAACCGCGAGCCCTCCTATCAACCGGACATAGCCGGAGAGCTCTCCCCGCTGCCGGCTCCGGACGAGCTTCAGAAGAGCATCGTGACCGCCATGGAGATGAGGTCCGAGCTGAAAAGCGAGCTCTACAAGGCCCAGATGGACGATATAGCGGTCAATATGGCTATGATCAGGCGCTATCCCAACGTCTATCTGGGCGCCAGCTACGACGTCCTCGGCTACCGGGTGAATTCGCTCACGGACAATTCCATACGCGCGAACAACTGGGCCGCTTCCGTAGCGATACATTTCCCGCTTTCGTACGATGTCTGGACACAGGTGCTTCAGCGCCGCGCGCAGCAGCGCCAGGGCGATCTGAAGAGGGTCGAGCTGCAGGACAGGATCCGTTTCGAGATAGTCAGCGCGCATAAGGACCTCGAATTCTGGACTTCCGAGACCGCCAAGCGCGGCGCGGCGCTGGCCGAGGCAGAGCGGAGCTACGAAGCCGCGGTCGGCAGGTCCGCGCCCTCCATGACGGCCCTGCGCGCGCTGCGTTCCATAGCGGATTTCAAGTCGACCTACCTCGAGAGCGTTTACAATCAGCTCCTGGCCCGGATCAGGCTGGAGTGGGCGCGGGGGCGGGACCTGGACCAGGGATGAAACACGGAGCTGAGCCGCGGTCCGGTCCGGCGGGCCATCGTCCCGCCAGGTTCTTCCGCCGAATAGGCGCGGCCGGCGCGCTGGCCGTTCTCCTGCTGCCCGCCGCCTCCCCGGCTCAGACCCTTCCGGGGGAGGACGAGATCCTGCGCGAATTCATGTGGGACCGCCTTTCCGCGACCGGGCCTTCCGGGCGTCCTTCGGTAGGACTGGCCCTTTCCGGCGGCGGCGCCCGCGGTTTCGCCCATACCGGGGTCCTGGAGACCCTTGGTTACGCCGGTTTCCCGGTGGACAGCGTGGCCGGGACTTCCATGGGCTCCGTCATAGGCGCCCTTTACGCTTCAGGGATGGGCGTGCCGGAAATATGGAAGTTCGCGGACAGGACCAGGGCCATGAAGCTCTCCAGGGATTTCAGGGGAGTCAAATTCCTCGGTCTTCTGCTGGCCGACAAACTGATAACCCCCACCTACATCGACCAGTTCATAGACGACAATCTCGGCGCGCTGTCCTTCGACGGCCTGCGGGTCCCCTTCGCCTGCGTGGCCCTGGATTTCAGGACCGGGGAGAGGATGATCCTCCGGGACGGGCCGCTGGGAGCGGCCGTAAGGGCCAGCGTCAATCTGCCCGGAGTGTTCGCTCCGTTCAAGTACCGGCACCGTTATCTGGTGGACGGAGGCGTGGTGGATTTCATCCCGGTGGACGCGGTCAGGATGCTGGGAGCCGACTGGGTGCTGGCCAGCGTAACCTCCGGTTCATCCGACGAGCTCCCCGGCAACGTCCTTGAATCGCTGCTGCGGGCCATAGATATACAGGGACATCTGCTGGCTGAGAAGAGCGAAAAGGGCGCGGATTTCGTGATCAGTCCGCCGGTGGGCGGGATAAAGATGACGGATTTCGAGGAATGCGCCGCGGCCGGAGAGGCCGGGCTCACGGAAGCGTCGCGAAGGGTCGACCGGGCCCGTGAGGCTTATCTGGTGTTCTCGGCGCGCCGCATGCTGGAGGGCCTGTGATGAGGAGAGCGGCTTTTTACGCGCTGGTCCTGGCCCTCATGCCGTCGCCGGCCGGCGCCTTTCTTTTCGGAAAGACTTCCGACGACAGGGCGGCCGGCATACTTGCCCGCATGACGGCGGCCTTCGAGGGAGGGGATTGTCCTGCCGCGGTGGAGCTGTCCTCCGACCTGTTCAGGGAGAAGCCGCCTTCGGTCTTCCGCGAGAAGGCGTATTCTTATCTCGGACGATGCTATGAGAGCCAGGGCGCCCCCGACAAGGCGGTGGCGGTCTACAAGCTGGCCGACGGCCTTTATCCTGATAACTCTTTTTTCGCTTCGCGCC
>JAKLEK010000257.1 GCA_022703115.1 Elusimicrobiota bacterium | reverse complement strand
ACGCGGTCAACGGGGTCTACGATAAACCCGGCGGACCGCTCCGCAGGCTGCTGGCCCGGGCTTTCAATTTCGAAGACCCCGCGCAGCGCGCCGAATTCCTCAAAGGAGGGAAACGCAGGGTCGCGGTACCGGGCTCGGGCCGGGAAGTGGAGTACGATCCGCTGCAGCGCACCGCGATAGGCATATCGCGCCTCGGCACCAGCGAGGCGGTGGCGATAGGCGCCTACGCTTTCGCGCTCAGGAAACTATCGTAAAAAAAAGAGGATTAATGATGAAAAAGAAACCTGAAATAGTGAAGAAACCCTGGGGGCAGGAGACCATATTCGCTTCAGCCCCGGGCCTGTACCTGGGCAAGGTGCTGACGATAAACAAGGGCGCCCGCCTGAGCCTGCAGTACCACACTAAGAAACACGAGACCCTCTACGTACTGAGGGGGCGCTGCCGCATGGAATTGAACGGCAAGGCCGCGATCTACGAACCCGGGGAGGCCCTGCCGATCCCGACCAAGGCCCGGCATCGGTTCTCGGCGCCTTACTGCAAGGTGACGCTCCTGGAGGTCTCCACCTACCATCCCGACGACACCGTCAGGGTCAAGGACGACTACGGACGCTGAGCCGGAAAAGCCGGAGTGGAAAAGACCGAAGGCCCCGGTAACCGGGGCCTTCGGTCTTTTCCGGCGCCTCTACGGGCCGCGCCGGCCTACCGGCGGAGCCGGGACCGTACCTGTTCCAGCGCTGCGGCCGCCTCCGGCTGCCGCGGATCTATGCCGAGGGACCGCGAGAAAGCCGCCTCGGCCTTCTCCATCTCTCCGAGATTATAATAGGCCGCGCCCAGATTTCCGTAGACCGACGTATCCAGCGGCGCTATCTCCGCGGCTTTTTCCAGCAGGCCCGCCGCCTCCGCGAACCTGCCATGGACGTTTATCAGCATCATGGCGAGGTTGTTATAGGCCTGGTAGTTCTCCGGGTTGAGCTCGATGGACTTACGATAATACGTCTCCGCGGCGGCGTGGTCGTTCCTGAAGTAATAGAGATCGCCCAGGTTCTTGTACGCGAGGTAATAATCCGGGGCTATCTCCAGCGCTTTCCGGAAGTAAGGCAGGGCCAGATCGTACTCTTTCATGTCCGAATAGACCTTGCCCAGATTGTTGTAGGCGCGGTAATTTCCGGGATAGGCCGCTATGGCCTCTTTCCAGAGGGCCGCGGGATCCGCGAACTTGTCCGCGCGCAGCCTGGCGGCCGTACAGAGCGCCAGCAGATGAAGAGCCGCCGCGAGAGCGAACCGGCGGCGGGCGGACTTTCCCGCGTCTCCGTCCGGCCCGGCTTTAAGGACTATAGCCAATACCGTAGCCGACGCCAGGGAGAACCCGAAGAAGGGCAGATAGAGCCTGCGTTCGGCCATAGCGTCCAGTATCGGCATGAAACTCGAAGTAGGGGACAGGGTTATCAGGAACCATCCGGCGGAGAACAGCAGCAGTTTCCCGCGCGGCCGCGAACCCCGGCCCGCCAGCGCCAGCGCGCCGGCCAGCGCGGCCCAGGCCGGGAGGGACAGCCACACGGACGGAGAAAGCCACGAACCCACGGGGCGCACGGCGTGGTCCACCGTCTGCCCGACCGGGAAGAGCAGCAGCCCCAGATAACGCGTCACCACCGTTATCTGGGTGCGGAAATAGGAGGCGTGAGTCCAGACCTGGTCAGTGACCCCGCTGACATCCCCCAGGTGCCGGAAGAACCAGGTCCTGAACAGGACATAGGCGGCCAGAAGCGCCCAGAAGTAAGGATGGACCGGCTTTCGCGAAGGCGGCCGCGACGCGTCCGTACCGTTCAGGAACATGCGGTCGGCCAGCAGCAGGACGGCCGGAAGCGTGACCGCGGTCTCTTTGGCGCACAAAGCCAGCGCGAAACAGAACAGGGACGGGACCGGGGAGGAGCCCTCCCGCTCCCGATACCTTGCGAACAGCAGAAGCGAGAGCAGGTAGAAGAAAGCGGCCAGGCTCTCCGAACGGTGGGACACGTACGCGGCGACCTCGGCGTTAACGGGATGGACGGCGAACAGCAGGGCCGCGTACAGAGGCAGGAGGACGCCGCCGCAGCCGCACGCATGCCGCAGCAGTTTCCCGGCCAGCAGGAAAGCCGCTATCACGACCGAGACATGCAGGGCCAGGTTCACCGCGTGATAACCCGCCGGGGCCAGGCCGTTCGCGCGGTAATTCAGCGCGAACGACAGGGAGGTCAGCGGACGGGTCGGATTGTTCCTGTTCGGCGGGACATGGTCGGCCCGGTAGAGCAGACGAGAAGGGTCGAGGCTCCTTATATCCGGGTTGAAAACCACATAGCCGGAATCATCGAACACGAACGGCGCCTTCAATACGCCGCTGTAGACCGCTGCAGGGACCAGGACGCAGGCCGCCAGCGCCAGCCACGCGCTTTTCCCCCTATATCCCGGCATATCCATAATTTCAGCCATCGCCCCGGATAAAGACTCCGACGCAGGTATGGTACGTTATCCCGGCCCGGTCCGGCAATACGGCCTGTTAACCCGCTTGTTATTTCAGGTGGAGCGGGTGACGGGGATGCCGGGCAAGCAAAACCGTCCGGAAGGCGAGCATCCG
>JAKLEK010000256.1 GCA_022703115.1 Elusimicrobiota bacterium | reverse complement strand
ACCAGTACCGGGGGGGTATACTTCCCGTACTCCACCGTTCCCGCCGGAACGCGCCCGGCGGAAACCTTCCTGAAAAGTTCCGTCCCGGAATGGTCCCTGTTCCCCTGTCCGGAAGACGCGCCGGTCCTCGCTATCTCCTTCCCGGACGGAGACAGGACGGCCAGTTCCGAGAATATCCCCGGCGCGGTCTTTATCCTGCCTTCCAGTATTTTCTTCCTTTCTTCCGCGGAAGCCGAAAGGAAGGAACGGGACCTGGCCAGGTCCGAAACGTCGTAGCCGTAAGTCAGCAGGCCGGCCGCCTCGTTGGCCGCGCCGCGCGTCCTGAGCCCCATCCGGCCGAGGGCGTCCATTTTTTCCAGTTCCCGGTATCCGCGCGCGAAGTGCATGCTCAGTATGAGGAAAGGCAGCAGGAACATGAACGCCACCGCCGACATGAACTTGTATTTAGCGCCGATACGCATAGCACGTCCCCCGTGCGCGGACCTGATGCTACGGCCGGATGCCGGCCATTTGTCCGCGCCGCTCAAATTATATTAAATGTAGGGGTCCGCCGCCCCGGCGCGGAACAACTTCCAAGGAGCGGCCCAGGCCCATGACAAAAGAGATCACGCTGGAGTTCAAAAAGATAGTCGGAGAAGGCAAGGCGCTGGGCCGGCACGACGGGAAGGTCGTCTTCGCCTACGGCGTTCTCCCGGGAGAGACCGCCCGCGTGCGCGTGACCATGGAGAAACGCAATTTCATGGAGACCGAAGTGCTCGAGGTGCTGACCCCGTCGCCCGACCGCGTCGCCCCGAAAGAGGACCACTATCTCAGCTGCTCTCCCTGGCAGATCATGGACTACGGGCTCCAGGCCGGGACGAAAAAGGGGCTGGTCGAGGACCTTCTGTACCAGACGACCAAAGAGACCATCCGCCTGGACAAGTTCTACGAGGCGTCCGTCCGCTTCGGATACCGCACCAAGATAGAGTACAGCTTCACCTCCGTGGACGGCCGTCTCTCCTTCGCTTTCCATAAGCGGGGCAACTACCGGGAAATGTACCCGCTGCCGGGGGGCTGCGCCCTGATGAGCGAGGGAGCGAACGCCGCAGCGCTTAAGATACTGGACGCCCTGAACGCGGCCGGCATAGCCGCGCAGGACCTGAAGACCCTCATAATAAGGGAAGCGAAGAACACCGGGGAACGCCTGGCGGTCCTCTTCCTGAAGAGGAAGGACCTGGCCCTCCCGGAATTAAGGGTCGATGGCCTGAACGGTTTCGTCGCCGCGTACTCCAACCCCCTCAGCCCGATGAGCACGGCGGACGAGGTGCTGAGCGCCTGGGGCAACGACTTCGTGACCGAAAGGCTGCTCGGCACGGAACTTGCCTACGGTTTCGACTGCTTCTTCCAGAACAACATAGAGCTCTTCGAAGCGGCCCTCCGGGAGATACGCGGGGCGGCGGCGAAATGCGGAAAGATAATAGACCTCTACTCCGGGGTCGGCGCGATAGGCCTTTCCCTGCGCGACCTGGCCGGCAAGGTTTACGCCGTCGAGTCGGTGCCGAGTTCCGTCAAGTACGCCAGGCTGAACGCGGAGCGGAACAAGGCGGACAATTTCGAGGTCCTCTGCTCGATGACCGAGAAGGCCGGGACCGAAGCGCTGCGCGGGGCGGACATACTGGTGCTCGACCCCCCGAGGGCGGGGTTGCACCAGAAAGTGGTCAGGAACATCATGGAGCTGCTGCCGGGGAAGATAATCTACCTTTCCTGCAATCCGATAACCCAGGGCCGGGACGCCGCCTTCTTCCTGGAAAAATACAAGCTGATCCGCAGCGCCGCCTTCGACTTCTACCCCAACACCCCGCATATGGAGACCCTGCTGGTGTTCGAGCGGTCGTAGGGCCTTTACGGCGCGGCGCCCGGTCAGGGCCTCTTTTTCAGGAGCCACAGGTACTCGATATTGCCCTTGGCCCCCTTTATCGGGGACTCCGTCAATCCCTCTTCCGACAGACCGCCCAGTTTTTCCGCGACGAACCGGCGCAGCCCCTCCACGGCCCCTAGCCTGGAGGCGTCGTCCTTCACTATCCCGCGCTTAAGGTCCCGCGGCTCCAGTTCGAACTGGGGTTTAATAAGGGCCGCTATCGAGCCGGCGGGAGAAACGGCCCCCGCCACAGGGCCCAGGATCAGCTTCAGGGAGATGAATGATACGTCTATCGCGGCCAGCTCCGGCGGCTCGGAAAAGATGTCCGGTTTCAGGAAACGCGCGTTGGTCCTGGGGATGAAAACGACCCTGGGGTCGTTGCGGACCTTCTCGTGCATCTGGCCTTCCCCCACGTCCACCGCGTAGACCCTGGCCGCGCCTTCCTGCAGGAAACAGTCCGTGAAGCCCCCGGTCGAGGCGCCCACGTCCAGACAGACGCGCCCTTTCACGTCCAGGCCGAACGCGTCTATGGCCCCTTTGAGCTTCAGACCGCCGCGCGAGACATAGGGGCAGTCCGGCCGTACCAGCTCTATCACGTCGTCTTCGCGCACCGCGCGGCCGGCCTTGTCAGCGATGGAGCCGTTGACCGAGACCAGCCCGGCCATAATGGCGCGCAGGGCCTTCTCCCAGCTCGCCAGCCGGGCCCGGATTGCGGCGTCGGTGCCCTGCGTC
>JAKLEK010000255.1 GCA_022703115.1 Elusimicrobiota bacterium | reverse complement strand
CGCCCAGGACCCGGCCCTGGCGGCCGAGTGTCTGTCCCGCCTCAGCGCCGACAAGATCTCCGTCGTCATGAACGGCGGCGTCCTGAGCCCTAAGCACACGCTCCTTTTCTCCATTCCCTGGCTGGCGCCGAAGAAAAAGAAGCCCGCCGCCGGCGCCGCGCCCAGGCAGAAATGAACGAGGTCACGCATACCGGGTTCAAGCACGCGTTCCTGGCGTCCCTCGCTCATTCGTACATAGCTTTCGCCGGTCACACCACGCGCCTCAACGCCAGCCCCGTCCCTGGGAACGGCAGGTATATATTCGCCGCCTGGCATTCCCAGCTGGCCTTCATGCTCTACGCGTTGAGGAACAGGGGGATCTCGGCCCTTGTAAGCAGGAGCGCCGACGGGGAATACGCCGCCAGGGTCACCCGCAAGTTCGGCTTCAACACCGTGAGAGGTTCCTCCAGCCGCGGCGGAGTGAGCTCGATGATGGAACTCGTCGAGCGGGGCCGAGGCGGTTTCCCGCTGGCCATCACGCCGGACGGTCCGAGGGGGCCCAAACGAAAAGTGCAGCACGGCGTAATATATCTCGCCGCGAAGACCGGTCTGCCGATCCTGCCTGTCGGAGCGGCGCTCAGCCGCAGGGTGGTCATGAACTCTTGGGATAATTTCGAGCTCCCGCTACCTTTCGGCAGGGCGGAACTGCTGTACGGAGAACCCATAACGGTATCGGAAGGCGACGACCTTAAAGCCAGGGCGGCGCAGCTGGAGAATTCCCTCAATTCCCTCTGCGAGCGGGCGTGCGGGACCCTTGGCCGGCCGGGGGCCTGACGCTATGGGTATCTTCCTGCTGCTGGTCTATAATCTGCTGGCGCCGGCCATAGCCCTGTGTTACGCGGCCCTCTTTCTGCTTTCCCCCCGGCGCGGGCTGCTGGGGAACCTGCGCAAGGAGCTGGCCGAGCGCCTGGCACTGTCTCTGCCCTCCCTGCCGGAACGCTCCATATGGGTGCACGCCGCCTCTCTGGGAGAGGTAAGGGCGGTAAAGCCGCTGGTCCCGCTCCTGCGCGGACTGGCCCCTTCCGGCGGCATACTTATAACCTCTTCCACGTCTTCAGGAAGGTCCGAGGCGCTCGAACTTACGCCGCATGCCGTCCTACTGCCTCTGGACTCCTACCCGATGATGCGGCGGTTCATCTCCGCCGCGCGGCCGGAACTCCTGGTCATAGCCGAGACCGAGCTCTGGCCCAACCTCATCTGCGCGGCCGGCGCGGCCGGCGTGCCCGTGGTCCTGGTGAACGCGCGGATATCGCCCCGCACGCTCTCCTTCTACCGCTTCCTCTACCCCGTGGCTCGGCTTCTTTTCTCCAACGTGTCCCGCATATGCGCGCAAAGCCGGGGCGACCTGGAACGGTTCTCCATGCTTCCGGTCCCCGGGAGCAAGCTGGCCCTGACCGGCAACCTCAAACACGACCAGGTCGCGGACGAAGCGAAAGGCGCGGACGAGATACGGATATTCCTGGAGCGGGCGGGATGGAAAGAGAAAAGGATATTCTGCGCCGGAAGCACCCATCCGGAGGAAGAGGACATCATCCTGGACGCTTTCCTGAAGTTGCGCCGCGCCGTGCCGGATGCCCGGCTGATACTGGCCCCCAGACATCCGGAATCGTCTTCGTCAAGCGCGGAGAAGCTCCGGAAGCGTGGGCTGGCCTTACAGGAATGGTCGCGGCGCGCTGACGCGGCGTCTGCGCCGGACTGCCTTCTTCTCGACAAGACGGGCCTGCTTGCCGGGATGTACGCCTTCTCCGAACTGGTATTCGTGGGCGGGACACTGGACGACACCGGAGGACACAACGTGCTGGAACCTTCCGCTTTCTCCAGACCGGTGCTTTTCGGTCCGAACACCCGGAACACCCGCGACGGAGCCGCGGCCCTGCTGGAAAAGGGCGGCGGCTTCACGGTCCGCACCGCGGACGAACTGGCCGATGCCGCTATCCGTCTCTTCAAGACCCCGTCGGCGATGGCGCAGGCCGGGGCGGCCTCGCGGGCCGCACTGGTATCGCTGCAGGGGGCTACCCGTTCCACTATGGAAAAGCTTGCCGAGTTCCTTCCCCCACGCCCCTTACGCTGACCTTAGACCGCTAATTGGCGCAGTCGTGCCCGGCCCCGACGGCCGTTATCACTCCGCTGGTTATCGACAGGGATACGCATTGAGCCGGAGGCGTGGTCGTCACCACCACATCGAACGACGCGCTGGCGACCCCCGCCACGAAGGAGACGGCGTTGGCGCCGTTGCCTATTATAACGCTGCCGCTGGTCAGGGTAGTCTGTCCGGTCCCTCCCTGCGGCACCGTTACCGCGGAATTACTGGTCAGTATGGTGGCGCTGGCGTTAGGCAGCGTAAAGGTCTTCTCGGTCCCGGAAGGCCCGCTGAACTTGGTATATGCGTTGCCGGTTCCGCCGTTGGACGACCCCAGGGTCCCGGTAACGTCCGAGCCGGAAAGGGTCACCGCCGACCAGGAAGGCGCCGCGGCGCCGGAGTTGAAGTATCTGCACCGGCGCCTGAACGATGGCGAGACGTATTTCCTGTTCAACGAGGGGTCGAACCGGTTGGACCTCACACTGCGGATGGAAGGCCGGGGAACGCTGGAAACATGGGAT
>JAKLEK010000254.1 GCA_022703115.1 Elusimicrobiota bacterium | reverse complement strand
CCGGCGCGCGCAGCTCCATGCCCGGGATGATGGAGACCATCCTTAACTGCGGTCTGACCGAGGCCACGATCCCCGGCCTCATCGCTCTTACCAAGAATCCCCGTTTCGTTTACGACTCCTACCGCCGCCTGATAATGATGTATTCCGACGTCGTCATGGAAAAGGCCGCCGGGGTCGAGGTCGAGGACAACAAGGGCATACGCAAACAGCTCGAGCACATAATGGAGGAGATGAAGAAACGCCGCGGCGTAAAGGCCGATACCGAGCTGTCCGCCGACGACCTGAAGGAGCTTTCCGTGCAGTTCAAGGCCAGGATACGCGAGGTCCTGGGCAAGGATTTCCCCGACGATCACATGGCCCAGCTCTGGGGTTCCATAGGCGCCGTGTTCGCCTCCTGGATGGGCAACAAGGCCGTGCAGTACCGGAAGATAGAAAAGATCCCGGCGGAGTGGGGCACTGCCGTGAACGTGCAGACCATGGTTTTCGGCAACATGGGCGACAATTCCGCCACGGGCGTCGCGTTCACTCGCGACCCCGGCACCGGCGAGAACTACTTCTACGGCGAGTTCCTGGAGAACGCGCAGGGCGAGGACGTGGTGGCCGGCATCCGTACCCCGCACCCGGTGAACGATAAGAGCCGCAACGAGAAGTCGAAGCATCTCAAAACCATGGAAGAATTGATGCCCGCCTGCTACAAGGAGCTGGCCGGCATCCGCGCGAAACTGGAGAAACACTACCGCGACATGCTGGACATAGAGTTTACCGTCGAGAACGGCAAGCTGTATATGCTGCAGTGCCGGGTGGGCAAGCGCAACGGCCAGGCCGCCGTCCGCATGGCGCTGGATATGCACAAGGAGCGTCTGGCGAAGCGCGAAGAGGTGCTCACGCGCGTTTCCGGAGACCAGCTCAACGAGCTGCTCCTCCCCATCATAGACCCGAAGGCCGAGTCCGGCACCAAGGCGCTGGGCAAGGGCCTGCCCGCCGGCCCCGGCGGAGCTGTGGGCCAGGTCGTGTTCACCGCTGCCGACGCCGTGAAGTGGAAGGCCGAAGGCAAGAAGGTCATCCTGGTCCGCGAAGAGACCAACCCCGAGGACGTGGAAGGCATGCGGGCCGCGGAGGCCATACTAACGGCCCGCGGCGGAATGACCTCCCATGCGGCGCTGGTAGCGCGCGGCTGGGGCAAGTGCTGCGTCGTCGGCTGCGAGGCGGTGGAGATCTCGCACGACAGCAAAACTTTCCAGCTGGGCGGCGAGACGCTCGGCGAAGGCGACTGGATCTCGCTTAACGGTTCCAAGGGCGCCGTCTACAAGGGCAAGATGCCGCTCGTAGAGCCGGGCGCGGAGACCAAGAAGACCCTTAACGACTTCCTGAAGCTCTGCAACCAGGTCCGCGTCCTCAAGGTGTGGACCAACGCCGACACCCCGGCCGATTCCGCCCAGGCGCGCGAATACGGCGCCGAGGGCATAGGACTGTTCCGCATCGAGCATATGTTCTACGGCAAAGGCTCGGACCAGGCGCTTTTCCAGCTCCGGAAGATGATCATGTCCAAGACGCTCCAGGAGCGCAAGAACGCGCTGAACGACCTCTTCCCCTACATGAAGAACGACATCAAGAACACGCTGCGCGTAATGCAGGGGCTGCACGTCACCATACGCCTGATGGACCCCCCGCTGCACGAGTTCGTGCCGCACCAGAAGGAGAAGCTCGAGGAGCTCGGCAGGGCGCTGAACATCTCGTTCGAGGAGCTTGAGACGCGCGCCACCGGGCTGCGCGAGAGCAATCCGATGATGGGGCACCGCGGCGTGCGCCTCGGCATCACTTACCCGGAGATCACCGAGATGCAGGCGCGCGCTATATTCGAGGCGGCCGCCGAACTCTACAAGGAAGGCGTAAAGGTCTACCCCGACATCATGATCCCCGTCGTGTCGCTGGAGACGGAGGTCGTCCACCAGTCCGCGCTGATACATAAAGTGTACGGCGAGGTGTCCGCGGCCCGCGGCGTCAAGTTCCCCTACATGGTGGGGACCATGATCGAAATACCCCGCGCCTGCCTTATCGCCGGGAAACTGGCCGAGACGATGCAGTTCTTCTCGTTCGGAACGAACGATCTGACGCAGATGACCTTCGGCTACTCGCGCGACGACTCCGGCGTGTTCCTGTCCGAATACCAGAAGGGCAAGATCATCCCGGCCGATCCGTTCCAGACCATAGACCAGACCGGCGTGGGCGAACTGATAAAGATCACCGTGGAGCGCGGACGCAAGGCGCGCAAGGACCTGAAAATAGGCATATGCGGAGAGCAGGGCGGCGAACCGGCTTCCGTGGATTTCTGCCACAGGACCGGGCTGAACTACGTTTCCTGCTCTCCCTTCAGGGTGCCGATCGCCATACTGTCTGCCGCGCAGGCGCAGATAAGGCATCCGAGGAAGAAGTAGGCGGACCGGCGCGTGGAACGGGAACGCAGGTCCTTTCCGCTCGTGCTTTCCGCCCCCTCTGGGGGCGGAAAGACGGCCATACGCGAAAGGCTCCTGTCCTCGGACAAGAGGTTCCGTTTCAGCGTGACCTGTACGACCAGGCCGAGACGCCCCGGCGAGCGCGATGGGAAGGATTATTATTTCGTGACCGCGGAGGAGTTCCGGCGTCTGCGCCGCGCAGGG
>JAKLEK010000253.1 GCA_022703115.1 Elusimicrobiota bacterium | reverse complement strand
GCCTTACGTAAGCGGCGAGGCCGAGTGGGAGCGCGGCCACGGTGTGGCCGATAGCGTGCCCTTCGACCCCTGTGCCCCCCGGCAGCCCAGCGCACCCGGGATAACCAACCGAGGGACGACAGTTCCCCCGGACGGGCCGGCGGAGGGAGCTATTGAAAGGCGGCACTAAAAAAGGCAGAATCTCAATCATGAAAGCAGAAAAGATAACCGCACTTTCTTTGACAGCCGTTCTATTCGCCGCCGCGGCCTGTTCCGGAAACAAACAGCCCGCGGTCGAGTCCGCCAAGGAGATACCTCAAATGGAAAAGCTTATGAACCCGGCTTCGGCCTCGGAAAAAGCACCTGAGAACTTCAAAGTCCGCTTCAAGACCACCAAAGGCGATTTCCTTGTTGAAGTGACCCGCGCCTGGTCGCCCCTGGGAGCCGACAGGTTCTATAACCTGGTCAAAGCCGGCTACTTCACCGACATCGCCTTCTTCCGGGTAATATCCGGCTTCATGGCGCAGTTCGGAATACACGGCGACCCCGCCGTCAGCGCCAAATGGAGGGAAGCCCGCATCGCCGACGATCCTGTGGTCCAGTCCAACCTGAAAGGCTACGTATCCTACGCAATGGCCGGCCCGGACACCCGCACCACGCAGTTCTTCATAAACTACGCCGACAACTCGCGGCTGGACGGTTCCGGCTTCTCGCCGTTCGGCAGGGTGGCCAGCGGCATGGAAGTGGTGGAGAGCCTGTACTCCGGCTACGGGGAAGGCGCCCCTTCGGGACAGGGTCCGGAACAGGGCCGCATACAGATGCAGGGCAACGCCTATCTGAAAGCGGCGTTCCCGAACCTCGACTACATAACAGGGGCTTCCCTGGAGTGATCAGGGTTCCAGCGGCCTGAGACAATCAGGGGAATCGTTGTCCGGCGAGTCCACCAGGGACGAGACCTTGTATCCGCGCATCAGAGAAGAATCGCAGGCCCGCAGCGCGGGCAGCAGTTCTTCCGTGTCGCTGCGGCGCATGTCCAGCCAGAGTTTCTCGCCCCGGCCGTCCAGTATGACCGGCATCCTGTGGTGCACGGACCTCACCAGCGCGTTGGCCGCGCAGGTGACCACGGCGTAAGTGCCGGTCTCCGCGTCGTAAAGACCGGCCATGGCGAACACCCGTCCATCCCTGAACTCGAACCGGTAGGGTATCCGTTCGCCCGCGGTATGCCCCCACTCGTAAAAACCGTCGGCCGGCACCAGACAGCGGCTCTTGTAGAAAGCCGCGCGGAAGGCCGGCCTCGAGGCTATCCCTTCCGCCCGCGCGCTCAACAGCCCTTCCTTTATCCCGCTCCCGGCCCAGCAGGGAACGAACCCCCACTTGAGCACGCGCAGGACCCCGCCCGCCACTACGGCGGCTTCCCGCCCGGCGGAAATATTATAGCTCGGACGCAGGCGGGAGGACGGCGGTTTAACGCCGAAACGCTCCGCCAGCTCTCCGGCTTCATGTATCTGCGAGTATCTGACGCACATCGGGAACCGCCGTTCAGGACGGCTGTCTGCCCGCTATCCTGTTTATTTCTTCGGTAAGCCTGTTGAAATCCACCGGTTTGGAGAGGATGGGGATCTCCGAGGGTATGCCCACGTCCGCGATCTCCCCTTGGCTGGCGCCGGTGACCATGATGACGGGGATTCCGGCGAGCGGCGGGTACATGTCCAGCATGGCTATCATGGAATTCCCCGCCATCTCCGGCATCTGCAGGTCCGTGACGATGAGGTCCGGCTTGTCGTCGAGGGCCAGCTTCACCAGTTCCGCGCCGTTCTCCGCGGACTTTACTGAATGCCCGAGATCGGACAGAAAAGAGTCCAGCATCTCCCGCAGCATCGTGTCGTCTTCGGCTATAAGTATTTTCATGATGTCGGCAACTCCCGGCGGGCCCAGAAGCGGAGGCCTAAGCCGCGGACCTCAGCCTGGCTATCCTTTCGTCCAGCGGCGGATGAGTGGAGAACAGCGCCATAAGCCCGCCAGGACGGCCGGCGATCTTCAGCGCCGCCATGGAAGGCCTTCCGGTGAGATCGACATAGGCCGCGCCGCGCTTTAGCGCCTCGAGCGCGGAGATCATGTTCTCGCGGCCGGCCAGCCCGGCGCCGCCGGCGTCGGCCCTGAACTCCCGCATCCTGGAAAAGCCGGCCACCACCAGCATGCCCAGCGCGCTAAGCGCCATTTCCAGCACCAGCGTGAGGAGATAATTCGGGGCCGCGCTGTTCTCTTCGTCGCGGCCGCGGTTCGCTATGAAGAACGAGATCACCCTGGCCAGGAACATGACGAAAGCGTTTATTATCCCCTGCAGCAGGGTCATGGTGACCATGTCCCCGTTCGCTACGTGGGCGATCTCATGGCCGAGCACGCCCTCTATCTGGCCGTCGTCCATCGCCTCAAGGAGTCCGGCTGAAACGGCCACCAGCGCCCGGCCCCTGGTAGGGCCGGTGGCGAAAGCGTTTATCTCCGGGCTGGGATAGAAGCCGACCTCCGGCATACGCGGCAGATTGGCCGCGCGCGCCAGCCGGTGCACGGTCTGAACTAGGCGCGACAACGCCGGGTCGGCCGTGCCCGGGTCTATCACCTGGACGCCCATCATCCATTTAGCCATTACGCGCGACAGGGCCAGGGAAATGAAAGCTCCGCCCATGCCCCATACCAGGCAGAAGAGCATCAGCGCCTGGT
>JAKLEK010000252.1 GCA_022703115.1 Elusimicrobiota bacterium | reverse complement strand
CCGATCCGGAAGGGGGAATGTCCGGCTTTGGCGGCTGCTGGGGAACGCGCGGCGCCGCTGGCGCGGGCGCTGGAGGTGGAGGAACTGCGGCGACCGGAGCCGGCTTCGGCTTCTCCGCCGCCGGAGGCGCAGGCGGAACCGGAGGCGCCGGGGGGGCGGGAGGGGTCGGAGGAACGTACCCCTCGGGCCTTGAGATGGAAATGATGAGCCTCTTGGGCGGCTTAACCTCCGGTTTGGGAGGTTCGACGACCGGTTCTTCCGGCTTCGTTTTCTTGACCCCGGAGGAGGCGGTCTTCCTTGCCACGGCCGGCTTCTTGGCCGCGGACTTGGGCGCCGCCTTTTTCACGGTCTTTTTCGGCGCGTCCGCAGCCGGAGCGGCCTTTTTCTTCTTCTCGGGGTCCTCACTCGCCTTTTGTTTCTTTAGAGTCATTTTCTTGCACCTCTCCGGTATCCGGACCATTGGGGGCCGCCGCTGCGGCCGGTTTGCCGTAATCCGGATTCTCCTCAAGGAACTTCTTCGCGCCGGCGATTATCTTCTGCGCCGTCTTCTCGCCTATGCCCTCGAGGGCGCACAGGTCCTCGGCCGAAAAACCGGCCAGTTTGCGGATATCACCCATGCCGAGCTTGAGCAGGTTATCCGCGACCTTCGCCCCTATGCCGTCGACCTTAAGCAGGTCCTGCAAAGCGATATCGTTGGTCTTTTTGGCCTCCTCGACCTTCTGCCCCTCGGACTTGACCTCCAGCTCCCATCCGGTGAGGCGGGAAACGAGCCTGATGTTCTGACCCTCGCGCCCTATCGCGATGGCCAGCTGATCGTCCGGAACGACTATCAGGGCCTTCTTGGAGGCCTTGTCCAGGACTTTCACCGAAAGCACGGCCGCCGGAGAGAAGGACTTGGCCAGCATGTGCAGGGGCTCTTCCGTGTACGGGATGAGGTCGATCTTCTCGTTGGACAGCTCGGACATTATAACGCGTATGCGTGACCCGCGTATGCCGACGCAGGCGCCGACCGGGTCCACTTTGGAGGAATTGCTCTTGACCACCACTTTGGACCTGAAGCCGGGATCGCGGACCACGTCGGTTATCTCAACCACCTTTTCCGCGATCTCAGGCACCTCGGCTTCGAACAGGGCCTTAAGGAACCCCACCGAGGCGCGGGAAAGCACGATCTGAAGGCCCTTATTCTCCTTGTCCACGCGGTGTATGATGGCGCGCACGCGCTGGTTCATGGCGTAATGCTCGCGCCTGATCTGTTCGGAGTAGGGCAGTATGGCCTCGGTCTTGCCGAGGTCCACGAATATGTCGCGGCCGGCGATATGATGGACCAGTCCGGTGACTATCTCGCCTTCGCGGGGCTTGAACTCGTCGAAGAGCTTCACTTTCTCGATCTCGCGTATTTTCTGGATCAGCACCTGCTTCGCCGTCTGGGCGGCGATACGGGAGAAGTCCTGGATATCGACGGGGATGTTCACCTCTTCGTCCAGCTTGGCGGAAGGTTCGTATTTCGCCGCGTCGGCGAGAGTGATCTCTATTTCCGGGGTGAAGACCTCTTTGACGACCCTTTTCACCAGATATCCGCACATTTCCCCGGTATCGGGGTCGATGGTGGCGGCGATCTGGGTGGTCTTGCCGAAATATTTCCGCAGGGCCGACACCAGAGCGTCGGTGATGGTCTTGAAAACGTCGTCGCGCTTTATGTTCTTCTCGCGCTCGAGCTGCTCCAGAGCCATTATAAGCTCGGTCTTGTTCCTGGCTGTTTCCTTGTTCATATCTTTGTTCCGCTCCTGTTTAGTATCCGGACCCGCTGGTCCGCGGTCCTTACGGGGCTAGCGCTTCCCCAGTATGTCCTCGTCGCACGGGTTCAACCGCGCCTCTTCGATGTCCGGCAGGTCAAATTTCAGACCGCCGCTCAGCAGCACGGAGCCGGACTCGAAGCCCAGCAGTTCTCCGTAGTAGACCCTAGAGTTATTGAAGGGTTTCTTCAGCCGGACCTTCACTTTGCTGCCCTTGAATTTGACGAAATCCGCCTCTTTCCTCAGTACCCGGTCCACACCGGGGGAGGATATCTCCAGGATGTACGGCGCGCCTTCCAGAACGTCGTTCATGTCGATATAGGCGCCGATCTTCTCGCTCATCAGCGAACAGTCGTCCAGAGTAAGCCCTCCGGCCGGACGGTCTATGAAGAACTGGATGAGCAGTTTATGGCCCTGCCTGGAGACTTTCAGGTCCACCAGTTCGAACCCGCTCTCCGCAAGCAAGGGGCCGCTGTCCTTCTCGAGCCTGTCTTTTTGCATTGGGAAAAAAGTCCGCCTTGATAAAAAAAAGCGGCCTGACTACAGCCACCTTCACGCTAATCATACCAATTTTTACCGCCCAATGGCAATTTACGCGCGGCCTCGCGCCCGGCAGCCGCCGTGCGACCGGGTCCGCGGACAACGCAGGTATCCTTCTGCCAGCCGGTCCGGGGGTTCCGGTCTTCGCTCTTCGGGTTGTCCCGGGTGCGCTGGGCTGCCGGGGGGCACCTGGGTTCGCGGCCGACGGAGGTAACCTTCTGCCGGCCGGGCCGGGGTTTCGGGGAAATAGTGCCGGTATTCTCCGCCGGCGCGTGAACTCGGCAAAAAGCAAAGTTTTTTGCCTCAGACATTCACGCGCCGTCCCGGAGGGATACGCTCCGACTACCGGCCCTAAACCCCTAAATG
>JAKLEK010000251.1:1289-2700 GCA_022703115.1 Elusimicrobiota bacterium | reverse complement strand
CTGGCGTCCGGTTCGGATTTCGTCCTTGAGCGTCTGGGTTTCGAGCGGGCCGCCGCCGCCGCGGACCTGATAGTTACCGGGGAAGGCCGTTTCGACGAACAGAGCTTCCGGGGCAAAGCCCCCGCGGCCGCCGCGCGGCTGGCTCTGCTGCACAGGAAACCGGTGCTGCTGATATGCGGTTCCTGCGCCGTAAAGGACAGGCGCAGGCTTTCCAGGAACGGGATAAGCGCGGTCATAGCCCTGGACGAACTTATGCCGATGCGGGAGATAATGGCTTCTCCGGCCGCGTCCCTATCCAAAGGGGTGCTGATGTCCAGGGCCCTTGTGGCCGCCCTGCTGGAAAGTCCGGGCGCGGCGGTTTCGCGCGGCCATAGGGCGCGGAAGCGGAAGAGTTGGACTAAGAGGGGGATTTTTTAATAATATAACAAGGATTCGCCGGTCCGCGGCCGGTCGGCTGTATGGGGATACAGTGAGCTCTCATTTGAACCAGATATCTTTCGGTACCGACGGTTTCAGGGGAATAGTCGCGCGCGACTTCACTTACGACGCCGTGCGCAAGATCGCGCAGGGGCTTGCGGACTATATAGCCTACAAGCACATGCGCGTCGCGGAGAAGCCGAGCGTTTTCATCGGTTTCGACAGGCGTTTCATGTCCGATCGCTTCGCGGCGGCGGCGGCCGACGTCCTGACCGCCAACGGCGTGGCCTGCTCCGTCTCGGACGCTCCTCTGCCTACTCCGGCCGTCAGTTTCCTGACAGTCTCCAAATTCGGCCTGGGCGTGGTGATAACCGCCAGCCACAACAAGTATTTCTATAACGGTCTCAAGATAAAGCAGAACGGGCGCTCGGCTCCGCCTTCCGTTACCGCGGAACTGGAGAATTACATCTCCAAGGCCGTTCCGATGCGCGGTTCCTCCGTCCCGGCCGTCCGCCGGTCCTTCAGGAAGAACTACGCCGATTACCTAGGCTCCAAGGTCAACATAGGCCAGGTCCTCTCCAAGCTTCCCGGTCCGGTGGTGGTGGATTTTATGCACGGGTCCGGAGCGGAAATGGAGGGCGAGGCTTTCAACTCTAAGAATATCGTCAAGATACGCTCTTCTTCCGATCCGCTGTTCGGCGGGATCTCTCCGGAGCCGGTCGAGAAGAACCTGTCCGAGCTGATGGAGACCGTCAGGAAGAGAAAGGCCCTGATGGGCATCGCCCTGGACGGGGACGCCGACCGTTTCGCGCTGGTGAGCGACAAGGGCGTCTATATGACCCCCTGCCAGATAGCTCCGATGCTGCTCGATTATCTCCTTAAGCGCGGAATGCCGAAGGGAAAGGTGGTCCAGTCCGTTTCCATGGGATACCTGACCCGGCGCACAGCCAAGGCGTCCGGTCTGCAGTTCGAGGAGACGCCGGTCGGTTTCAAG
>JAKLEK010000251.1:0-1284 GCA_022703115.1 Elusimicrobiota bacterium | reverse complement strand
GTCCGTTTCCATGGGATACCTGACCCGGCGCACAGCCAAGGCGTCCGGTCTGCAGTTCGAGGAGACGCCGGTCGGTTTCAAATACATCGCCGAAAAGATGATCTCCGAGGATGTGGCTTTCGGCGCCGAGGAATCCGGCGGTTACGCCTGGAAGGGCAATATACCGGAAAGGGACGGCATCCTCACGGCCCTGATGTTCATGGAGATGGCGGTAAAGACCGGTAAGACCGTTTCCGGGATATACGGGGAGATAGAGGCCCGCTTCGGAAAGTCCGCTTTCATTCGCCGGGACGTCGCTCTTGAGAAGACCATCCCGAACAAGCACTCTTTCGCGGTAAAGCTCAAGAAGAAACTGCCCAAGACCGTTCTTGGCAGAAAGGTGCTGGACACCAATACCATAGACGGCCTGAAGGTCATCCTTGAGGACGACTGCTGGCTGCTGATGCGTCCGTCCGGCACCGAACCTTTGTTGAGGACTTACGCCGAAACCGAATCCCAGGAGAACACCAAGAAGCTCCTTGAATTCGCGTCGAAACTGATGGAACAGAAGTAGGGAGAGCGGTCGCAGGAAAAATAATGGAGGGAAAGTATGAACTTTACAGGTAAAAGGTTCGTGTCATCGGAATCGGTGACCGAGGGACACCCGGACAAGGTCTGCGATCAGATCTCTGACGCCGTTCTTGACGAGATAATGAAGAAGGACCCGTCCGGCCGCGTGGCGTGCGAAACGTTCATAACGCGCGGAATGGTCGTGGTCGGCGGCGAGATAACCACCGCCACCTACGTGGACGTGGACAGCCTGGCCCGCCAGGTGATAAAGGAAATAGGTTATACCCACACCAAATACGGATTCAATTACGAGACCTGCGCCGTGATCAACGTCATCGGGCGGCAGTCCCCCGATATCGCCCAGGGCGTGGACACCGGCGGCGCCGGAGACCAGGGCCTGATGGTCGGCTACGCCTGCGACGAGACCCCCGAGCTCATGCCCCTGCCCCTCATGCTGGCGCAGAAGCTTTCCATGCGGCTCGCCGAGGTGCGTAAGAAGAACATCCTGCCGTATCTCGGTCCGGACGGCAAGTCCCAGGTGACCGTGGAATATCACGACGGGAAGCCCGCGCGCATAGACACCATCGTCGTCTCCTCGCAGCACACGGAGGACATCCTGGACAGGACCGGACGCCAGATAACGGAAAAGTCCCGGAAAGAGATCATAGACGCCGTGATAATGCCGGTCATCGACAAGAAGATGATCGACAAGGACACCAAGTTCTTCATCAATCC
>JAKLEK010000250.1 GCA_022703115.1 Elusimicrobiota bacterium | reverse complement strand
TCTCGAAGTAGACCGCGTTGTAGTCCCTTTCCCCGGAGCCGGAAACGGCCAGAAGGTCCTCGCCCGCGTGCCCCAGCGGCGACCCCGGGGTCACCACGTCGTTCCTGGAAACGAGAATGCCGTCCAGCAGGCCGTAGATAGTGAAAAAGCCCTTCTCATGGTCCACGATGACCACGTTCCCGTAGGTCCGGAAAGGCCCTGAGTAGATGACCTTGCCGCCCATGACCGGGAAGACCGTGGCCGACTCCACGGAACGGATACGTATGCCTTCGCGCACTATCCAGGTCTTCAGGAGCGGTACTTCCTCCCTGCCGTAGCGGCTTATGACAGCTCCCCGGACCGGCCACGGCAGCGAATGTCTCGGGACGGGAAGCTCCTTTTTGCCGGCCGAGGAGCTCCGGTACGGCGCCTGTTTCTCTAGTTTGCGCACCAGCTTGGTAAGGCCGCGCGAAGCGTTCTGCAGGTTCTCCACTTCCGCCAGCAGCCTGTTCTTCTTTTCCCTGGTCCTTTCCAGCTCCGTCATCTTGTCCCGCACCACGTTCCTGTGGGCCTTACGCCTTTTATCCACCAGCTCTTTCTGGGACTTGAGCTCCAGGTTCTGCCTGGAAAGGGTCCTCATATCAACTTCTATCTTGGCCGTTTCGCCCTTGATCCTGTCTATCAGCCCCTGCTTGCGCAGGATCGCGGATTTCAGGAGGACCGCGCGGGAGATATCCTCCAGGCCGAAATACGGATAATAGAAATCGTGGTCCAGGGAATACGTCACCGCTTCTCCGTAAAGGTCCCCCTGCAGGTCCCTGTACGCCTTCGAAAGCGAATCGAACTTATCCTTGGCCTCTCCGCGGGCGGTCCGGGACCGCGTCAGCTTCACCTCGAGCTCTTTCTGCCGCCCGACGTTAAGCTTATCCTCTTTGCGGAGATCGGATATCTCCCGGTTGATAAGGTCCTCTTCCTGCCTGTATTTTTCCAGTTCCTTCTTCTTCTCTTCCAGCTGGCGTCGCACTTCCTCCAGGTTCTGTTTGCTGGCGGCTACCTTGTCCCCGGCGCGGAGCGGACCGGGCGACGCCAGGGAAAGCGGGAAGACCAGCAGCAGGAAAGCCGTCAGTGCGTGTTTTTCCATTGGCTGAGAACCCACGCGCAGACCCCGCCCGAGGTTATGATCGCGGCCTGCCACAGAACGCCGGGCCATAGCCATAGCGGGCTCAGATACTTCACCGGATAGACCATAGCGTAGGACAGGACGGCGGCCGAAGCGCCGGCGGCCAGGCCGGTAAAGAACCAGTTCCTGTCGCGGCGCAGGCTTTCAGGCAGCGAAGCGGCTCCGCGCCGGTAGAAAACGGTCATGAGGACCAGCGCGGCGAGCGCGACCAGGGCCATGGCCAGCGATAGCGCGATGTAGTGGCCGTAGAACAGCGCGTGGAGTATAGCCGTCGCCGCCAGGGGCTTATACTTTATCTCCTCAACGCCCTTTATCTTCCAGGCCGCCTCCACCCACGCGTTGAGGTTCCCGAGCGCCGATTCGTCCAGAGCTATGTCGAAGGTGTCCGGCATCGGATTGGAGACCATGCCGGTCACGGCCGACACCAGGTCAGGGTCCGTCTCGCGCAGCCGCCGCAGACGTTCCCCCCTGCTTACGAAAGAAACCTCGGCCGTGCCGGGCAGGGACATGAATTCCTCTTCCATTCCGGCGGATTCGCGCTTGACGCGGTCGCTCTTGACCACGACTATGCGGAAATCCTCCTTCAGCACCAGCGCCACATCTCTCATCTGCACCAGCAGAAAAACGAGGGACTCGGCCAGCATCGCGCCGGCGAAGACCAGCAGAAAAGCCACGCGATAACCCTTCCGGCGGCGGCCGCCGTTCTCAACGTTGTTTTCGGGAACCATCAGAGGACCTCTCAGGAACGGCGTACTCGCACGGCCGCGCCTATGGCGCCGCCGGCCCGTCAAAGACGCCGCGCGCCAGACAAAGATTATATAACTTTTACAGGGATTGGTCCTGTAGTTCCACGGCCGCCACGAACGGCGACATGGAGACGGACCCTATCATTTCCAGAGGGATGCTGCCAGTCACCTCGAATGCGGTGAACTTGGAGGGGCCGGAGGCCGCGGGGACTCGGGAAACGTTCTCCGCTGAAAACCCGGCCGAAGAGCCCAGGTTCCTGACGAAGTCCTCCACAAAAACGGCCGAATTCTCCCCTCCGGGGGCGCGCAGGGTGAACCGGATCCGGGCCCTGAACTGGGAACCGGACGGCTTGGACTCCACGGCCGTTCGCAGGACCAGAGGGTTCTTGGTTATCCGGTCCAGTCTGGAGTAGGACGCCCAGCCCATTATCAGGGTCTTCTTTCCTTCCGGAGTGAAGAAAGTCTTTTCGCCGGAGAACCTGAAACCCTCTTCCGCGAGGGCCTTTATCACCGACGGTATGTCCGCCGCTCTTGGCAGGATGGAGACAAAAGTATAGTCGCCTATCTTGAAGCCTGACGCCGCCCCCGAACCGAGCGGCCCGACGTAAGACGAGATGGGACCGCTTTCCCCCGCGAAGGTGACCTTATAATGGCGCCCCGGCGGCGGCTTCGGCGCGGACCTCGCGGGGCCGGCGGCCGCGGAAGTGGAGCGGACTACCGACGGCTCTGACCTGCCGCCGCGGGACATGGCCGCGGCGGGCGCGAGCGAGGAAGGACGTGATCCCGTGAAAGAGGAA
>JAKLEK010000025.1:3264-12867 GCA_022703115.1 Elusimicrobiota bacterium | reverse complement strand
CGTCGCGCCCGACGCCGTGCCCGACGGGGAAACGGTCCGCGCCTGGCTGCCTTACCCCCGGGAAGGCCGCGCGCGTCAGACCGCCCTCAAGCTCCTGCGCGCCGACGGC
This sequence comes from Elusimicrobiota bacterium, assembly GCA_022703115.1. Classification (GTDB taxonomy): domain Bacteria; phylum Elusimicrobiota; class Elusimicrobia; order Elusimicrobiales; family UBA9959; genus YA12-FULL-51-18. Next base: position 12,758 of record JAKLEK010000025.1, on the reverse strand, counting down.
CCCTATATCGCCGCCGGCGAAGACCGCCCGCAGCGCAGCCTGTACATGGAAAAACAGGCCCGGAAAGGCCTGCCGACCGTTTTCAACGCCGCCTTCGAAGTCACCAACTACGGCGAGACCCGGGAGATACTCCCTGAGTCGGTCGGAGCCTACGACAGGGACTCCGAACTGTTCCGTGCTTACACCGCCGAACGCCCCCCCCACATAGTCTTCACGGACAGGGTCAGGGAACTTTCCGAAAAGATAGTCGGCGGAGAGAAGAACCCCTATCTGGCCGCGCGGAAGATCTTCGCCTGGGTGTCGGAGAACATACCATGGGCGGGCGCGCGCGAATATTCGACCATAGACAATATCCCGGATTACGGCCTGTCCAACCGGCACGGAGACTGCGGCATCCAGACTCTGGTCTTCATCACCCTCGCCAGGTACAACGGCATCCCGGCCAAGTGGCAGAGCGGCTGGATGCTGCACCCGGGCAAGGTCAACCTGCACGACTGGAGCGAGATCTACCTGGAAGGCTACGGCTGGGTCCCGATGGACCAGTCCTTCGGAGTGCTGAAGGCCGGCGGGAACGACCGGGAAAAGTTTTTTTACCTCGGGGGCACGGACCCCTATCACCTGATCGTCAACGACGATTATTCCGTCCCGCTGTACCCGGCGAAGATCTACCCGAGGAGCGAGACCGTAGACTTCCAGCGCGGGGAAGTGGAATGGCGCGGCGGTAACCTGTATTTCGACAAGTGGGACTACGACATGAAGGTGGAATACGCCGGCGTTAAGTGAACGCGCGGCGGGCGGAGCCGCCCGTCAGGGCTGGTAGCCGCCCATCGATTTCGCGAGATCGGTCCCCATTATCTTCCCGCCGAGCTTCTGCAGAGGGGCCAGCTTCTGGGCCGGTATGGCCGCCAGAGTGCCCATCGCGTTCCCTATCGACTGGACGAGCACGTCGTTGACCTGCCTGGAGGTTTTCTCGTCGGAGGACATGAAATGCTGCAGCTCGCTCAGCAGCGCCTGGGGCGGAGGGGCGGTCTTCGCCGCTTCCAGCCCGACCTCGACTAAAGCCTGCACGGCTTCCGGATCGGAGCTGTAGCGTATCACGGCGGCGCGCACTTCCGGAAGCGCCAGAACTCCGCGGGCCCAGTTGAAAGCGTTGCGGTCCTTCGCGTACTGCCTGTTAAGGGCCATGTAGCGGTCCATCTTGGCGAAATCGGCGTCCATCCTGCGCAGGGCAGCGGACTTCTTCCAGTGCTTCTGGCCGATCTTGCCAAGCTGGTCCTGATACTTGCGTATCTCCCTGGCGTGTTTGCGAATGAACTCCTTTTCGCGCTTGGCCCCCGAAGTCCGGTCGCGGAAATATCCTTCCGAGGCGTCTTCCGTCTTTTCCGTTTCTCGCTCCGCGGCGGTCTGCCTTTCGCGCAGGGAGGCGAAGGAGGGCATGACGTTGCTCTGCGTCGGCTGCCGGCGCTCGCCGGCGCCGGCGAGGTCCCTGGTCAGGGCCGTATCAATGGGTTTCAGGGTATTCTCCGGTCCCGCGGCCGGCGCGGAGTCGTCCTGGCCGCTGTCGAACGCCTTGACCGTTTCCGGCGTGACGAATATCTCCTGCGGTTTGCCTTTTTTCATCCACTTAGCCACCGGCCAGGCCAGCATCCCGCAGGTGATAAGGACGAAACAGAACCAGATAAAGAGCTTTATGTTGTTTTTCATAAAATTTACAGATGACTCCCGTCCCGCGCGCCTCTTTCCATAGATATTATCACAATGCCGGCCGCTTCTGTCAACCGAAAACTGCCGCGTGTTATTTCCGGTTCCAGGCGGGGCTATAGGCCTATAGTCCTATTCATGTCTGGGACCATCGGTCCTTGACTTGCGTCAACTCGCTTATTAAAATCAAGTATGTAGCCGGAGTAAAATGCCGACCGCTGGAGGAGTATGCATAGAACGGCCGTTCTGCTTTTCTGCGTCTTCGCCTGTCTTTCAGTCCTGCAGGCCAAAGAATACGATTACAACCAGATACTCGCGGAGGTGACGGCGAACAGCGACGCCTCTTCGGATGATAAGCGCATGTGGCGCGAGCAGCTGCGCAGGGCTTCAAAGGTATCCCTGGACGCCACCCGGCGGATGTTCAGGGACGCCGCCAGGGAGTTCAACGTGCCCCAGGTCCTCCTGGAGGCTATCGGTTACCTGGAGAACAACTGGATACAGGTCGGACCTTCCGTGGACCGCGGCTGGGGCGTTATGCACCTGGTGCAGAACGACTACTGCGACACGCTGGGAGAGGCAGCCCGGCTGATCGGCTCGGACCCGCAGACTCTTAAGGACGACCCGCGCCAGAACATACGCGGAGCCGCGGCCCTGCTCGCTTCCTACGCCGGGAAGACCCCGGCGCCCGTCCAGGTTCCCGGCGCCGCGCCCGGCGGGCGCGCGCCCTCCGACGGTCCGGCTTTCGAAGATCTATCCGGCGCCGCGGAGAAGGCTTCCCCCGGCGTCTCCTCCCGGCCGATACCGTTCTCGCCCGGCCCGCAATACCTGACCGGAACGGCGGCCGACGCGCCGGTCGAGGAATGGTTCGAGGCCGCGTCCAGATTCTCCGGCCTGATAAGCCAGGAGTTGCGGGACGAGCAGGCCCGGAACTATTTCAAGGTCATAAGCAACGGGATCAAGGAGCAGAACGTCTTCAATCAGATAGTGGAGGTCAAGGCCGCCAAGGTGGACTTCGCGCGCCTGCCTCCCCCCGCCGGAGTCTCGCGCTCGGCCCGCTCGGCGGATTATCCTGACGCGCTCGCGGTCTCCACGCAGTACAATTTCACCATGGGCCGCAGGGTGGCTATCGACACCTGGGTGAACCACTGGATGGGGGTCGGCACCTACGCCGGCGCCATTTCCTGGTTCCAGAACCCCTCGGCCAACGCCAGCGCGCATTTCTGCATACGGCACGACGACGGGGAGATAACCCAGGTGATAAGCGTCGCTAACACGGCCTGGCACGCCGGCGCCAGCGGCTACGCCTACAACAACGACCGCTCTATCGGCGTGGAGCATGAGGTCACCACCACTCATCCGGAATGGTGGGGCAGCGAGCCAATGCTGAACGCTTCGGCCAGGCTCACCCGCTTCTTCTGCGACAAATACGGCATTCCGCTGACGCACAAGGAAGGGACCAATATCACCGGCGGGATACTCGGGCATCAGCAGATGCCCGGATGCAGCACTTCCTGCCCCGGGCCCCTGCCCTGGGAGACGCTGATGGAGAAGATCCGGGCCAGCTGAGGCCGTGGGGGAAGCAGAGAGTAAGGGGCTTCGCCGTAAAAGGCGAAGCCCCTTCCCTTTTACCGGCGGTCTACCGCTTAGGGGCAGGACCGGCCGGGGCGTTCAGTTCGCCCAGTTCTATGAGGGTCCGGCGCAGGGCCTGTTCGTGGTCCTTGTTCTCCAGCCCTGAGATGAGGCTGTAGGCGCAGGGCACCACCAGCAGGGTAAGGAAAGTGGAGAAGAGCACGCCGCCTATGACCACCATGGCCATCGGGATGCGCGTCTCGGCGCCCGGGCCGAGGCCAAGCGCGGGCGGTATGGCGGCGGCCACCGTCGCGAAGGACGTCATAAGGATGGGCCTAAGTCTCACCGGACAGGCGTCCAGCAGCGCTTCCGAGACCTCCATCCCCCCTGTGCGCCGGCGGTGGTTGGTGAAGTCCACCAGCAGTATGGAGTTCTTCTTCACTATGCCCATCAGCAGGATCATGCCTATCATACTGTAAATATTCAGGGATTGCCCCCCCGCCAGCAGCGCGATGAAGGCGCCGGTGATGCTGAATGGCAGCGCCAGCAGCACGGTAACCGGATGGATGAAGCTGTTGAACTGGGAAGCCAGCACCATGTAGGCCACGAAAACGCCGAACACCAGCGCCATGAGCAGGCTGCCGAATGATTCCTGGAAGGTCTGGGAGCTTCCGGACAGCACTATGCGGTACCCCTCGGGCAGCAGTTCCTTCGCCAGGCGCTGCGCCTCGGCCAGCGCCTCGCCCTGGGAGGAGCCCGGGGCGGGGTTGGCGAAAATACCGATGGCGCGTTCCCGGGCGCGCCTGGAGATGGAAAGGAGGGTCGGCTTCTCCGTTATCTTCATTACTTCGGCCAGGCGTATAAGTTCGCCGCGGTTGTTGCGCACCCATATCTTGCCTATGTCGGACGGGACTTTGCGGTCCTTGTCCACCAAACGTATGCGGATGTCGTAACGTTTTCCGTTCTTGGTGAACTTGCCGACGCGTACCCCGCCGATCATCGCGTTGACGGCGTCGCCTATGGTGGCTATGTCCACACCCCGCTCCGCGGCCCTGACCCGGTCGGGGACGATCTGCACTTCCGGCATCCCGGCCTGGTAATCGGTGTCCACGTCCACCATCTTGCCGGAGGCCGTCATGCGGTCCATCAGTTCCCTGTTCAGTTCGGCCAGCCTGCCCCAGTCCGGTCCGCGCAGACTGAGCTCCACCGGGTATCCACGCCGGGCGGTGAAGCCGGACTGGGACGGGTCCTGTATCGAGACGCGATCGAGTTCCTTTATTTTTCTAAGGGCCTTCCGGGTATGCGCCATGAAGTCGCGCTGATCGGGCCGCTTCCCTCCTTCCTCGAGCGGGACGCGTTCCGAAGGGGCTTTCAGCGTGAAGAACATCATCGCGCCGTTCACGCTGCCGCCCATGCCCACGACCCCGAAATAATGCGCTATATTGGGCTGCCCCATGGCCCAGGCCTCCACTTTGGAGACGGCTTCGTTAGTGTATTCGAAGGACGAGCCGATCGGCGTATGGAGCCTGACCATGAACTGGCTCTGGTCCTGGGACGGGGTGAATTCGAAGGGCAGCTTGAAGGCGGTCAGAAGCGAGAGGGCGAACACCGCGAACGCCGCTCCCACCACTTTCCAGCGGTGCCGCAGTATGCGTTCCAGGATCCGTCCGTATACGCGCGCGGCAGCGGTCAGCGCCGAGTCCATCCATCTGCCGAGCGCCCCGGAGCGCCCCGAATCCACGAACCTGGAACAGCGCATCGGGGAGAGGGTCAGCGCCTCCAGCAACGAAAGGAGGACGGCCGTGGACATGGTCACCCCGAACTGGAAAAAGAAGCGGCCGATGATCCCTTCCATGAATATCACCGGAACGAAAATAGCCAGGATGGCCACCGACGCGGCGACGGCGGGGAAGGTTATCTCCCTCGCGCCCAGGATCGCGGACTTTATCCGCCCGTAGCCCATCTCGTTGTAGCGCACGATGTTCTCGAGCACCATTATCGCGTCGTCCACCACGATGCCTATAGCCAGGGAGAGGCCCAGCAGGGTGAAGGTGTTGAGCGTGAACCCCATGAAGTACAGGACTATAAAGGACCCGATAATGGAGGTCGGGATCGCCAGCAGCACGTTGAAGGTCGAGGACCAGGAGCCGAGGAAAAGCCAGCAGACCACGCCGGTAAGCAGCGCCGATAGCACCAGAGTGAAGTTCAGCTCGTGCGTGGATTCCTCTATGAAGCGGGTGGTGTCGTTTACCACCGCCAGGTCCATGCCGGCGGGAAGGGTTTTCTGCAGTTCGGCCACCCTTTCCCTGACCGCCCTGGCCACGGCGACGGCGTTTGATCCGCGCTGTTTCAGAATGCCCATGCCGACGGCCCGCCTGCCGTCCCTGCGCGCCGCGCGCCTGATATCGTTCAGCCCGTCCTCTACCTCGGCCACGTCCTTTATGCGGAAGGTTTTCCAGATCGCCGCCCCGCCGCGGCCGGTTATTACCAGATCGGAGAATTGTTCCGGAGTGACCGCCTCTCCCATCACGCGGACGTTCATCTCCTTCGGTCCGGAGCTGATATAGCCCGCCGGCATTTCGGCGTGCTGGTTCCTCACGGTGTTCATTACGTCCTCGACCGTGAGCTGCTTGGCGTTGAGCCTGTCCGCGTCCACCCAGATGCGCAGGTTCGGGTCCGTGAAACCGCCCATCTCCACGTCGCCCACGCCCGCCAGCGTGGTGAACTTGTCCTTGAGGTAGTCGTTCGCGAACAGCATCATGTCCTTGAGGGGCCTGTCGCCGCTCAGGGAAACGCGCATTATGGGCTGGTCCTCCGGGTTGGTCTTGCTTATGGTCGGCGGGTTTATCTCACGCGGCAGGTCGCGCTGTACCTGCGAGATCTTCGCCTGCACTTCCTGCATCGCCGCGTCAATGTCGCGTCCGAGGTCGAACTCTATGGTCACGCTGCACTGCCCGCGGCGGGAAACGGAGGAGACTTCCTTGATCCCCTGTATGCTCATCACCGCCCCTTCGAGGACGTCGGCCACCTGCGTTTCCATCACTTCGGGCGCGGCCCCCTCCAGCGCGATGGAGACGTTTACCACAGGATAGTCCACGTCCGGCATCTGGCTTATCCCCATCCGGCTGAAGCCCATCCAGCCGAAGACCAGCAGGCCGGACATGAGCATCCAGGCGAAGACGGAATTCTTGATGGAAAGGTCTGAAAGCGTCATTTCGGCGTCTCCATTCCGGCGGCGGTCCTCAGGCGGATAAAGGCCAGGGCCTCGCGCGTTTCCGCCTGCGAGAGGGCGAGGCGGGTCTGCTGCATGCTGTTGATGGCGTTGAGCACGTCCAGATTCGTCACCAGTCCCAGCTTGTAATCGCTTTCCTGGTAGCGCTCGTTCTCGGCTGCCAGGTCCGCGGCCTCCTGCAGGCTGGCGCGTCTTAGTCCGGCGTACCTGAATTCTTCGTACGCCGACCGCACTTCGCTCCCGGTCCTGCGTTCGGCCAGTTTGAGCGCCAATTCAGCCGCGCGTTCCGCGGAGGCGGCCGATGCCCGCATGGCTCCGGCGGCGCCGCCGGTGTAGAGCGGAAGAGACAGGACGAGGCCCGCCGTCCAGTCCTGGTCGGGGTCGGGCTTGGGATGGCGCAGAGCGTAGTAATCCCCTGATACCGATACGGAGGGCCAGGTGTTGCGGTCCTGTATCCTCCTCAAATGCCCGTAGGCCTCCAGCGAGCGGCGTTTCGCCGCCACGTCAGGCCGCGAGAGGGACGACTTGAGGTACGTTTCCAGCCCTTCGTCCTTCCCGGCGGGGACGCCGGCGGGGACGATGCCGGCCGGCAGTCCGGTCAGGAACGACATCGCTTCCTGGCCCAGGCGCTCGGCGGCGGCGGCTTCCAGGAAGCCGGCCTTGTCCTGCGCCAGCTGAGCCTTCGCGGCGGCGGCTTCGCTTTTACGGGAGCGCCCAAGTTCCACGCGCGCTTCCAGCTCGGCCACTCGTCTGCGGGTGACTTCCAGCAGCTCGTTCCTTATGGCCTTTTCCTTCCGCGCGGACAGGAGGCCGAAATAGGCGTCCGCGACCCCCAGATAGAGTTCCTGCCTGGCTCGGGCGAGGTCCAGTTCGGCCGCGCCGGATGAGGCGGACGCGGCTTTCAGGGCGATATAGTCGCGCATTCCGGAGAACAGGGAGTAGCCGGCGGACAGGTAGCCCGCGTCCTCGGCTTCGTAATTCTGGCGCTTGCGATGGGAAAACCCCAGTTCGAGCGACGGTCGGAAAGCCGAAGCCAGACGCCGTCTGGCGGCTTCGAGCTGGTCGAGCCCCTCTTTTCCGATAGCCAGGGTCTCGCTCTTCGCCAGGGCCAGAGTGTAGGCCTCGTCTAGCGAGAGCGGACGCTCTGGCGCAGCCTGGGGCGCCTGCGCCCGGACCGCGGACGGCGGCAGCATTATAAGGGCCTGAAGCAGAAGATGTCGGATCATAGCAGTCCTTGAACAACGGCGTTGACGCGCTTTAATTAAATTATATAATTATCGGGGGCGCGCTTTGTCGGAGGGACCTTGGTAGGCATCAATAAAGCGGCGTTGGCGGCGGTCCTCGCTTTTCTTCCCCTCTCCGTTCCCGCGTACGCGGCCGGTCCGGCCTTCCCGTCTTTGGAGGCCTTGGCTTCCCTGTCCGGTCCGGTCCATATATCCGCTCTCCCTGAACTTCCTCTTCCCGCCAGAACGCCGTGGGACGGCTTTTCCGGTGAGGACCTCTTCCAGGCGCTTCATTCCGCCCTGGTCCCGACCGTTTCCCCGGTCCCTTCGTACGCGCAGGCCAAGACCTATATGTTCTCCACCGCCGAAGGCCGGGACTGCGGCGGCGCGCCCGGCATTCTCGCCTTCTATTCCCAGGTCTGCGTCGCCGGTTCCGGCTCCAGCGGGAACGATTACCGCGAGCGTGGCGACCAGAACGGTGACGGTACGGTGGACAAGTTCATGAACGCCGAGCATATCTGGCCCCGGGGGTTTTCCAAAGGGGCGCTGCCCATGGCGTCGGACCTGCATCAGCTCGCCCCCACTCTGTTCACCCCTAACGGACGCCGCGCCAATCTGCGGTTCGCCGTTGTGCCGGACCCGGTCTATTCCACCGACAGCGGTTCCAGACTGGGCTCGGAAGGCTTCGAGCCGGCGGACGCGGTCAAGGGCAACGTCGCCAGGGCCGTCCTCTACTTCGTGGTCCGTTATTACGACAGGGACATACGGAACGGGGCCGATTACCGTGATTTCTGGACGGCCAGGGTGCCGATGTTCCTCGAATGGAACCGGGCGGACCCGCCAGACGAAGCGGAACGCCGCAGGAACGGGCTCGTGGAATCGTTCCAGGGGAACCGCAATCCGTTCGTGGACGACCCTTCGCTGGCCGATCGTATAGGTCCGTCCGTATTCCGCGCGCATTGAGCGGCCGCAAAAAAGCTCCGGTCCCGACGGGACCGGAGCTTTTTTATTCCCGTCCCGCCGGTTCAATTCACCAGCTTGTACGGGTCGTCGGTGACGCTCAGCATATAAACGGCGGCTTTGACGTTGTTCGTCACGGCTTTGTCTATGGCCGCCGCGCCCGGGTAGAAGCTTTTCCCCTCCAGTTCAGTCGTGAAGGCGAATATCCCTGAGTTGCCGTAAGCCCAGTCCGTAGTGTCCCCCGTGGCAACGTAAAGGTCGCTGGACTGCTCCGGTTTGTAGCCGGTGAAGGCGGTCATGCCTTTCGCCATCTTCTCGAAGACGGCGCGGTCCTTCTCGTTCTCCAGCGGGGTGTCCTTCCCCGCCCAGGGGTAGAGCAGCAGGCCCGCATAGGAGTGATAGCTCATCAGGGTGCGCAGGTTCTTCCTGTCCTCTATGAAGCGTTTTATGGTCTGCGTTTCCGGTTCCGAGAAAGGCGCCGGACCGCAGTAGGTGTCGGACCCTGGGGAATGGGAAGCCCCCGCTTCGCACCAGAGAGAATCGTAGTTGCGGTTCAGGTCCACGCCTATGGATCTGTCCGCGTTGACGCGCATGTTCTTCCTGTGCCAGCGGTAGGAGCCGGTGGCGATGTCGTATTCCGCGCCGTCCGCGTTAAGCATGGGTATGATGTAGATGTCCAGGGTGTCCAGATATTTCCTTATTTCCGGCGTGTTCTTGTTGTTGAGGAGGTGCGCCGCGAGGCCGAGGGAGACCTCGTTGGTGAGGTGCTCCCGGGCGTGGTGGTTGCCTATGAAGAGCGCCCCGGGTTT
>JAKLEK010000025.1:0-3179 GCA_022703115.1 Elusimicrobiota bacterium | reverse complement strand
AGGGAGGCTTCGTCCGGGTTGCCGGCGGCCATGGCTTTCAGCAGTTCGACGGTTTCGGCGTAGTTATGGTAGGCGGCGTCGGAGGACGGGAAGTCTTTGAGGCGCTGGGCCGCGTATTCGTGTATGGTGAGGCGGTCTTCTATTATCTGTCCGATGGACGCTATGCGGTCCAGGTCGTTTTCGCGGGCGAAGCCCAGGACGGCGGAGGGGCCGACTTCCACTATGTCGAGTCCGGCCTCCAGGAGTTTGGTCCTGGCGTATTTATCTTCGGCGCTGACGGTGATCCAGTAGCGGTCGTCTTCGAGGAGGGCGAAGAAGGGGTCACGGGGTCTGCTGACGGGGCCGGGGAAGGCGTCGGATGGTATTGCGGGCGTAAGCGATTCGCCGGAGGCGAGCGTCAGCTGAGAGAAAGAGGGCGTCATTTCCGGCCCGGTCCCGGCCGCGATGGCGGTCGAGCAAAGAGCGGAAAGAGTGAGGGTCAAAAAGAACGGTTTCATCGGAGCTCCTTTTCCATGGCAGCGAACACGCAAATTATACAATATATCCGCCCGCTATTGACTAAAGTCAACACCGTGCGCAATTTGGCCGAGGTTCTGTCTTCCCTCGTTTAGCTAGCCCGGGTGGGGAGCACCCTTCCGACATTCCCTGTCGTAACCTTGGACCGTTGCGGGTTCGGGGTCCTGCCGCCCGAGCCATCTTTTCGCTTCCCTCGCTCCACGAACCCAGTGTCCAGAGCAAACCTTCGAAAGCCCAGTCCACTCATTCCCCTAGCTCGGAAAGGCGAGAAGCACCACGGGCCCAGTGTCCAAAGCAAAACTCCGTAAGCCCAGTCCACCCTGTTCACCTTCCGCTGCGGGGTCAAAAAGATGGCTCGGGCGTCACCCCTCCGGCCTTGGTCTATTTTAAAAAGGATATAAAGGATTTACCTTCTAAGCTATTAGCCAATAGCTACGAGCTAATGGCCGGAATTTGGCAGGCCCCGAGAACTTTTGTGAGGATATCAGGCGCGGGGCGGGGCGTCGCGCAGTTCGGCCTGGGCGGAGGAGAGGCAGGCGCAGAAGATGAAGATGCAGCCGGAGAGGTATATCCACAGGAGCAGCGCCATGATGCTGCCGAAGGCCCCGTAGACGGCTTTCAACGCGGAGAATTTACGCAAAAAGATAACGAACAGGGTCTGCGCCGCCTGTAGCAGGGCGGTCGCGCACAGGGCGGACAGCCAGACCTCGGCGAAGCCGGTGCGCCGGCGCGGGGCCATCTTGTAGAAAAGGGTCAGGCTCAGGAAAACCACCAGCCACGGCAGCACCAGAACGAACAGTCCGTATATCCAGGACAGGAACAGGCTCCCGGTGAAGAAACCCTGGGCCATCTCTCCGAGCACCGGCAGGCTTATCCCCATCAGGACCGTAAAGGTCATGATGGCCAGCAGGGCGAGACTCGTGAGCGGCAGATGCCACCATCTGGACCCGCTCGTGCCCCAGGCCCGGTTAGTGGCCTGGACCAGGGTCGTGAAGAACTGGCTGGAGGCCCATATAAGTATAAGGAAAGCGGCGACGCCGGCCTGGCGCCTGGCCTTTATCGTGCCGTAGACCGTGTCGAAGATGTAATGCCGGGCCTCGTTGGTCAGGGGCACGTACTTCTCCACGTACGTTATGACCGAGTTCCCCGCGGCCGCCCTGTCGACGAACAGGGACGCGCAGGCGGCGAAAAGTATCACCAGCGGGAACAGGGCGAAGAAGGCGTTGTAAGCGAAAGCGGCCGCGCGCTGCGGCCCGTCGATGCGGAGGAATTTGCGGCCTGCCAGGTCCAGCAGCGCCCAAATGCGGCGTAAGGTTCTAAGCGGCCAGGCAGGCATAATATGGATGGAAGGACGAGCCGGACTCTCAGCCGAGCCCTTTGCGCAGGTACAACATGAGCTTCCCTATGGCGTAAGTATCCTGCCCGGGCGGAAGCTGCGCCAGCATTTCCTTCACCGCGGTAAAATCCTCTCCCAAAGTCACTATGGGCGGCTCCACGTATCCGTTCGCCCGGATCTGCGCGAGGCCGGTCGCGGAGAGCAGGCCGTTGCAGAGGCAGCCCCTGCCCACAGTATTCTGCGCCCGCCCCCCCTTAGCCGTGAACTCCTCGACGGATTCGGCGGGACAGCGGTAGCCCAGGGTGCCGTCGGCCTTTAGATACGTGGCCTGCAGGAGCCCGATATCGCAGACGCGCTTCCGGCTTTCGTAAACCGCGCTGTCGGAAATCGTCCCCGGTATCATCGCCACCTTGAAAGGGAATCCGGTGGGCGAGACCATGGTGTTGGAAACCTTCAGGGCGTTCCCGGAAAGGAGCTCCAGCGCCTTGCGGCGCATGTCCGGGGCCATGCAGGACTGTCCCGCCAGCGCGGCGGCCGTTCCGAACTGTATGCCGGAGGCGCCTTTAGCGACGGCTTCCCGGAGGCGTTCGGGCGTAGCGTAGGCGCCGGCCAGCCAGAACGGGAGCCCGAGCCGGGCTATGCCCGGGATATCCGCGCGGTCCTCTTCCGTATACTGGTAGACAGGGCGGCCGTTGGCGTCGAAACGCATCTTCGCCGGAGGCGCGTTGTGCCCGCCGGCTTCCGAGCCTTCCACTACGAAACCATTGGGCCTGGAGGACGGATCTTCCGCCAGGGCTTTAGCCAGCGTCAGTGAGGAGACTATGGCCAGGAATTTGGGCCGTTCCAGCTCTTCGGTCCGGTTTCCGACCAGCTCGGCCGGGCGCAGAGAGACGCGGAAGTCGCCGATGCCGGCCGAGGCTCCGTATACCTTAAGAGCAAGGGAGGCCGGTTCATGTCTGGCCAGTCTGGCTATCAGTCCTGGCAGGTCCGAGGGATTCCCCGCCCCCACCACGACATGGCTGGCGCCGGCCAGCATGGCGCCGTAGAGGGCGTACAGCAGCGGCCGCTCCAGTTTCCTCAGGAAGTTGATGCCGATATATCCGGAATGGCCCTCTTTGGCCAGCCAGACCTCGGCGAAATTCGCCGCGAGCGTCAGCAGCTGGAAAGGACGGCTTGGTTCCCAGAGCGAGCGCCCGGGGGCGCCGCCCTCCACCCGGGTGAGCCGGCCGCCGGGGGTCGCCTTGTAGGGAGCGCCGGCCTTCCGGCCGTTCTCGGAAAAATATTCCTTCAACAGCGCGGAGATGGACTGTTCCAGCGCCGGCACGCG
>JAKLEK010000249.1 GCA_022703115.1 Elusimicrobiota bacterium | reverse complement strand
GCGTTCTGGAAAATGAGGTTCCCCTTGAAAAGCCCTTCAAGAACCGAGACCGCGTTCAGGATGCTGACACCGGAACTTATCAGGGTGGACATGGTGGAGAGCAGGCGTTCCATGAGCATATTGCGTATCAGGGTCCCGACCAGAGGTATCTTCAGCTGGATATGGTTCCACGTGAGCAGGCCCACCGGGGTGGCCACGTATGTCCGGAAGGCGAGCACGGCCCCTATGCCGGCCACCGCCAGGAACATGTAATAGCCGGACAGCAGTTCCGAGACCCCTACTATCACCTGCGTTATAAAAGGCAGCTTCAGATTGAAGTCCTTGAACACGTTCGCGAAGACCGGCACTATGAATATAACGAAGTAGGCCAGCACGCCGACGGAGGAGAGGGCCAGCACGGCCGGGTACGCCAGGGCGGTCACTATCTTGGATTTCAGGTCTTCCTGGGCCTCGCAGTAGCCGGTTATCTGCCGGAGCACGGCGGGCAGCTGGCCCGAGACTTCTCCGGCCTGGACCAGCGATACCCATACGGTGTCAAAGGTCTTCGGATGTTTCTCCAGGGCCTTATGCAGGGTGCCTCCGGCTGAAACCTCCTTGGTTATGGCCGCCAGAATGCGTCCCAGCTCGCGGTTTTCGGAGTGCTCGCCGAGCAGGGATAGCGCCCTGACCAGCGGAATGCCGCCGCCCAGCAGTGTGGAGAGCTGTTCGCCGAAAAAGACCAGGTCCCTGCCCGAGACCTTTCCCTTGCCGAAGTTCTTCATGCTGACGAGATTCTTGGGCTCCGAGGTCTCGGAATGGATAGAAAGGATGAAGAGCCCTTTCGCCTGGATGGACTGTACCGCCTGGTCCTCGTCTTCGGCGTTGATGCTCCCGGTGGTGACCGTGCCCTGAGCGTCCTGGACCGTGTATATGAATCTAGCCATAAGCCGCCTTGCTGTTATTGGATACAGCTTTATTCTATATTAATTGCGCGCGGTTTGACACAGTGATGCGTCCGGAAGGGCCCTATCTGTCTGTTATGGTGACCGAAAGCATCTCATCCACCGAAGTAACGCCCGAAAGCACCTTCCGCCAGCCGCTGGCGCGGAGCCCCCATGCCCCGCTTTTCGCGGCCACTTCCGACAGTTTCTGCGTATCCGCGTCCTTGAAAATAATGCGCTTCATCTCCTCGGTATTGTAGAACACTTCGTATATGGCCTTCCGGCCGGTATACCCCATATTGAAGCATCTGGGGCAGCCCTTGGCCTTATAGAACACCAGCTTGGCCGGATCGGGGAGAGGGTCTATCATGGCCTCCGCCGCCATCTGATCTATCTCCTGCTGGGGCGGACGGTAGGGCTGGCGGCAATCCGGGCAGAGCTGCCGCACCAGCCTCTGCGCGGCCAGGCAGAGCAGGGTGCTGGCCAGCAGGTACCGCTCTATTCCCATATCGATGAGCCGGGGCACCGCCTCCAGCGCGCTGTTGGTATGCAGGGTGCTCAGCACCAGATGTCCGGTCATGGCGGCCTTCAGGCAGGCCTCGGCCGTCTCGTTGTCGCGGACCTCGCCGACCAGTATCACGTCCGGGTCCTGACGGAGGAAAGAGCGCAGTCCGGCCGCGAAAGTAAGGCCTATCTGGGGCTTTATCTGGACCTGGCTTATCCCCTCCATCTTTATTTCGACGGGGTCCTCCAGGGTCATGATGTTGAGTTCCGGAGACTTGACCGTGTTCAGCACCGCGTTAAGGGTGGTCGTCTTTCCGGAGCCGGTCGGCCCGGTGAGGAAGATGAGCCCGTGCGGGGCCTTGGCGGCCTTAAGGAAGTCCACGCTCTGCCTGGGCTCGAAGCCCAGTTTGTCGACGTTGAGCTCCACAACGCTCTTATCCAGCAGACGCTGGACCATCTTTTCGCCGAACACCGTGGGGCACACCGAGACGCGGACCTCGATTATCCGGTTCTGGTATTTTATGGAGTAGCTGCCGTCCTGCGGGAGGCGGCGTTCCGAAACGTCCAGCCGGGAAAGGATCTTGACCCTGGAGATAAGAGCATCCACCAGGTCGCTTGGCGGCGCGCTGCGTTCGTACAGCACCCCGTCGATGCGGAAACGCAGGGAAACCTTGTCGTCGAACTTCTCCAGATGTATGTCGCTGGTCCGCTCAGAGATGGCCTGTTTGAGTATGGCGTTGACCAGGCGTATCGATTGCGCGCCCTGGGACTCCCCTATGGCGCCTTTGTCCAGGTCCAGCTTCCCGTCCGCGGTTATCATGTCCCCGTCGGTGGCCTCGCCCTTGCCCTTCCCCGCGGAATCCATCACGGTGTCTATGAGGCTGTTGGAGCCCTGGTAGAAAGTGTCTATCACTTTCAGGATCTGCGCCTTCGTGGCGATGAACGGCTGCACGTCCATGCCGGTGACGAGCTTGATGTTGTCTACAAGGAGGATATTGGCGGGGTCGGACATGGCGGCCGCCAGGACGCTGTCCTCCACGAAAAGCGGCACTACCTCGTGGTCCCGCGCGAACTTCTCGGTTATCAGTTTTTCAAGGCCTTCCCCCTTCTCGGGGCTGAGGATCTTGTTCTCGCGGGAGGCGTAAGGCACGCCGAGCTGCTTGGAGAGGCCCATGGCGACCTTTTCGTCGCTGGCGAAATTAAGCTTGATCAGGGCTTCGCCGAGAAGGCAGGGGTTCTGCTGCTGGAACTTGAGCGCGCGCGCGAGCTGCTCTTCGGTGACCCAGCCCGCGGC
>JAKLEK010000248.1 GCA_022703115.1 Elusimicrobiota bacterium | reverse complement strand
CCGATGATATCCCCCTGTGAGACGCGAGCTCCGCTCCTGACGCCTTTCGCGAAACCCCTGAGATGCCCGTATCCGGTCGCGTACGTCCCGCCGTGCCGTATCTCCACGAATTTCCCGTAGCCGCCTTTCCAACCGGCGAAGACCACGGTACCGTCGGCCACCGAAGAGACCGGCGTTCCTGCCGGCGCGGAATAATCTATGCCGTTGTGCGGACGGAAGATCCTGAGCACCGGGTGGAACCGGCGCGGATTGAAATATGAGCTTATCCTCCTGAACGCCAGGGGCGCCCTCAGGAACTGCCGCTTCAGTGACCTGCCGTCCGGGCCGTAATAACCGCCCCTGTAGAGGAACGCGGACCTCTCCCCGGTCTCTCCCCCGGAATACATCGCGGCCGTTATCCTCTGGAAGACCGGCCGCCCGAGGGAGGCCGCCCCGGTCTCCAGCACGAACGCGTATCTGTCCCCCTCGCGCGGCTCGGTGAGGAAGTCGATCTCCCACGCGTAGATATCCGCGTAGTCCATGATGACGGGAGGCGGCACGCCCTGCCCTGAGAGGGATTCCCAGAGAGAGGTCCGTATGGTCCCGGATATGGCCCGCGTCTCCACATGGACCGGCAGGCTGGAGACGGCCACGGAAAACTCGGAGCCGGTCGTTCTGGTAAGTTCGTAAAGATCGTCCCCGCTTACCAGCGAGAATTTACCGAGTTCTCCGGAAGTCGAGAGCGCCAGCGCGTACAGGTCCCCGGAACGCGGGAACCCGCCTTTGACCGACCGCCGCAGGGCCTTTTCCAGCGCGGCTATCTCCGGTCCCGGCCTGCCGAGTTCCATCAGCGTTCCCCAGAAAGATCCTCCGGAAAAGCTGCCGGTCGACACGCTGAGACCGTTCTCCCCTCCCGGAAAGAACCCGGACGCCGGAGGAGCGGAGTAACGGCGCAGGGCGTAATAGGAGAGCAGAGCGGCCGAGAGGGCCGCGGCGGCGAGGATCTTCCTGTTGAAGTTCATGATGTCCTCCTGGTCTTCAGGCCCGGCGGAACCGGTTCAGCGCGTAATATACCTGTCCCAGAGCTATCCCGCCGTCGTTGGCCGGGACCTTCTCGTTAGACAACACCCTGAAACCTTTCCGCTCCAGCTCCGCCTTGCCGAGCTCCAGCAGGACCCGGTTCTGGAACACGCCTCCGGAAAGCACCGCGGTCCTTATGCCGCGCGCGCGGCCGATACTGGAGACCGCCTCCGCCAGCATGGCGGCAAGCCCGGTGTGGAACCGCTCGGAAACGCGCCTGGCCCTGCCGGCGCCGCGTTCCGAGAGAGCGCCGGCCAGCGCGGCCGAAGGGTCTATCAGCAGCGTACCGCCGCTCAGCGCCATGCCGAAGGGGTACGGGGCGGACGAAGGCCGGCGGAAAAGGCTTTCCAGCTCCATCGGCCCCTGGCCTTCGTAGGTGGAGTCTGGGCCAAGCCCGGCGATAAAGCTTACCGCGTCGAAAAGGCGCCCCATGCTCGAAGTCGGGGGCGCGTTCAAGCCCTTCTCCGACATCTTTTCTACCGCCGAGACGGCCTTACTGTCGAGCCGGGAAAAAAGCTCTCCGCAACGGGAGCGCCACCCCGCGCCGAAAGTCCGCTTAAGGAGCGAAAGCGCCGGACGCCACATTTCCCGGGCGGCGGCGTCCCCGCCGGGAAGAG
Organism: Elusimicrobiota bacterium; assembly: GCA_022703115.1. Classification (GTDB taxonomy): domain Bacteria; phylum Elusimicrobiota; class Elusimicrobia; order Elusimicrobiales; family UBA9959; genus YA12-FULL-51-18. Next base: position 1,044 of record JAKLEK010000248.1, on the reverse strand, counting down.
GGAAATACCCGAGATGGGCGGCGCGGCGCCAGGTGCGGCCGTCTATCACGAAGAACTCGGAGCCCCAGATACAGCCGTCTTCTCCGTACCCGGTCCCGTCCCAGGCCACTCCGATGAAAGGCTCCCCGAGCGCGTGCTCCGCGGCGGCGCTGAGGACGTGGGCCACATGGTGCTGCACCGGCACCTTCATCCCTTTCAGGGAACGCCCGTACGCGGAGGAATGGTAGTCGGGATGAAGGTCGTGCGCGATGAGAGAAGGCCTGACCTTGAGCAGCGCCTTCATATTCTCTACGGTCTCCGAATAGAAACTCTGGTTGGCGTGCTCGCTCTGGTCCCCTATATGCTGGGACAGGAAAGCCGAATCCCCGCGGGTAAGGCAGAACGCCGTTTTCAGGTCCGCGCCGCAGCCGAGCGCGGAGAGCCCTTCCGCAATCCCGGGCCGTACCGCAAGGCGCACCGCGTCCGGCACATAACCTCTCGCCCTACGGACCAGCCGGAAGACGCCGCCGGAGAAGGCCCCGACCGAATCGTCCGCCCGGTTGTGTATGGGACGGTCGTGATGGACTATCATATCCGCGGCCCCGCCCAGAGCGGACCTGGCCCCGGCCAGGTCCTTCGCTATCGGCTCGTCGCGGCGGTTGCCGGAGGTCATTATCAGCGGCCCGCTGAAACCGGAACGGCGCAGCAGGTAGAACAGCGCGGCATGGAGAGGGGTGTAGGCGGTCATGACCCCCAGGGTGGAAAGTCCGGGCGCGGCCAGGGGCAGCGTCCCCGGTCTTTTCTTCCTGAGCATTACGACCGGGGCCCGGACCGATCCCAGCTCCGCCCGCTCCGCGTCCGAGAGAAAACAGAACTTCCCGGCTTCCGCCGCGTCGGCGGCCATTACCGCGAAGGGTTTGCACGGCCTGTCCTTGAAACGCCGGAGCCGCAGGACCGCGCCCCGGCTGGACGCGTCGCAGGCCAGATGGAACCCTCCGAGACTTTGCACCGCGACTATCTTCCCGGCGGCCAGGAACCTGGCGGCCGCTTCCAGAACGGCCGTAC
>JAKLEK010000247.1 GCA_022703115.1 Elusimicrobiota bacterium | reverse complement strand
CTGTGATAGCCCAGACCGGCACTATAAAGGTCGGTGATCCGTTCGTCGTCGGGACTTCCTATGGCAAGGTCCGCGCCCTGGTCAACGACCGCGGCGCGCGCCTGGAACGCATAGGGCCCAGCGAACCCGCCGAACTCCTCGGTATCGGAGGACAGCTGCCGCACGCCGGCGACGTCTTCAAGATATACGAAACCGAGAAAGAGGCCCGCCATGTGGCCGAAAAGCGGAAGCTGCACCGCCGCGAGGAATCGCTGATACACCAGAAGCACGTCAGTCTGCTCTCGCTGAAGTCCCAGGTCGACCAGAAACTGCTGAAGAACCTGAACATCGTCCTGAAGACGGACGTCTTCGGGTCCCTGCAGGCCATCAAGGACTCGCTGGAAAAGCTGAGCACCCACGAGGTCGCCATACGCATACTCCATTCCGGAGTGGGCAACCTTAACGAGTCGGACGTACTTCTGGCCAAAGCCTCGGACGCGGTGATCTTCGGGTTCCACGTCGACGCGGACCAGAAAGTCCGGGAAGAGGCCAAATCCTCAGGCGTAGAGATACGGACCTATCAGATCATCTACGACCTTATCGAGGACGTTAAGGCGGCGATGAGCGGGCTGCTCGAGCCTGAGGTCGTGGAGACCGTGACCGGCAGGGCCGAGATACGGCAGATCTTCGACCTCAGTTCCGGCAAAGTGGCCGGCTCCATCGTCAAGGAAGGGAAGCTCACGCGCAACCAATCCGTTAGGATAGTCCGCGGCGAGGAGAAGGTCGGCACCGGCAAGATCTCCGGCCTGAAGCGCTTCAAGGAAGACGTCAAGGACGTGGATAAGGGCCTTGAGTGCGGCATCCTGTTAGAGGGCTTCGCCGCTTACAGGGTGGGAGATATCGTCGAAGGCGTGACCCGGGAGGAAAAGACGAGGAGGATCGGCCATGGCTGATCCAGGCCGCGGTCCGGGAGCGCGTACCGGGGACCGGTATGTCCCCTAAGCCGCTCCGCTCCGACCGTCTGAAGGAGCTCTTCCTCCGGGAGATAAACCTGGCGCTTCGCGACGTGCACGGGCTGAATACCCGCGGCATAGTGACCCTCACCGGCGTGGAGCTGGTGGAGGACGGCAAGATGCTCCACGTCTATTTCTCGGTTTTCGGCAGCGAAAGCGAGAGGGATTGGAACGCCGGCCTGCTTACCCGGTCCATACACGTCATACGCGCGGCCCTTAAGGGCCGTCTCAGGCTCAGAACGATACCCGCCATAGTTTTCAAGTACGACCCCACCCCGGAGAACGCCGCCAGGATCGAGAGCGTTTTCGATAAGATCAGGGCCGAGAAGAAAGATGAGAACACCGGATCTTGAAAAAGAATTCAGGAAGCTCGAAAACATCATAATGTCCGGAGAGAGTTTCTTCCTGGCCGGACATCTGAACCCGGACGGGGATACTCTCGGCAGCATGCTGGCCATCTCCTCGGTCCTGAAGCGGCTGGGCAAGAAGGTCTTCCTCTTTTCCAGCGATCCGGTGCCTGAAAATCTTAGTTTCCTCCCCCATGCCGCCGGGATAAGGACCGGCCGCCCGCCGGCCAGGCGGCGTTTCGACGCGGCCATACTCCTGGAATGCTCCACCCCGGCGCGCGGCGGAGACCTTTCCGCGGTCCTCCGGAATTCGGGAAAGGTCGTAAATATCGACCATCATAAGACCTCGGAACTCTACGGCGACGTGAACATCCTGGAGTCCCATTCCTCTTCCACCGCGGAGATAGTCTACCGTCTGTTCTACAGCATGAACGTCAGCGTTACAAAGACCGAGGCGGCCTGCCTCTACGTCGGTATAGTGACCGATACCGGCCGTTTCCATTTCCCGGCTACCAGTCCGCGAACCCTTGAAGTGGCCTCCCGCCTGCTGGAGACCGGATTCAAATTTTCAAGGATAAACGACCTGCTTTACGCCACCAAGTCGTTCACGGCCCTGAAGGTCCTGGGCCGGGGGCTTGAGCGGCTTGAACTTCTGGCGGGAGGCAGGCTGGCCGTTATGTCCCTTGAGCGTTCGGACTTCGTTTCGCTGGGCGCCTCGCCGGAACATACCGAGAACATAATTAACTACGGCATGATGGTCCCCGGGGTTAAGGCCGCGGTCCTTTTCCGGGAAGACGGGGACCGCTTGAGCGTTACGTTCCGGTCCAGGGGCCATGTCGACGTGAGCCTCCTCGCCAAGCGTTTCGGCGGCGGCGGCCACCGGAACGCCGCCGGCTGCAAGATAAAAGCCGGCATGCGGGAAGGCCGTAAGAAGGTCATTGAGGGCATACAGTCCCTTATATGAAGCCTGTCTCCCCCCAGCTTTCCGGCATATTCCTGTTCGACAAGCCCAAAGGGATCACTTCGCACGACGCGGTGGACCTGGTCCGCCGCCGTTTCAATTTCAAGAAAATAGGACATACCGGGACCCTGGACCCTATGGCCACCGGGCTTCTGGTAATGCTCCTGGGACCGGCCGCCAAGTTCCAGGCAAGGCTCCAGGGCTGCGCCAAGATCTACAGCGGCGCTATCACCCTTGGGGTGGAGACGGATACGTGGGATGCCGCCGGTAAGGTGCTCAAGGAGTCCCCTGTCGCCGGTATTTCCCAGGAAAAGATACGCGGAGTCATAGGCTTTTTCACCGGGAAAGTCGTTCAGCAGGTGCCTTCCTTCTCCGCTGTCCGGTACAAAGGGACTCATCTTTACAAACTGGCCAGAAAGAATACGGC
>JAKLEK010000246.1 GCA_022703115.1 Elusimicrobiota bacterium | reverse complement strand
CGCCACGTACTCCCCGGCGAGCTTCGGGTCGGATTCGTCCTCCAGGTATTCCAGCTCGGCCCACTTGGTCATCGCGATGCCGAAATGCGGATAAGGATGGTCGGGATATTTCTGGACCGCCAGTTCGAAGTTCTTCCTGGCTTCCGGGAGGTCCACGGCGTATATGGCGTCTATGCCCTTCTTGGACAGGAGCCTGAGCTCCTCGGGAAGCGGCTCGGGCGAAGCTGCCCGCGCTGCGGGGCCGGACGCCATAAGCGCGGCGCAGCCGAACGCAAGGAGGATCACTTTCATCACCGGCGCTTTTTTCTTCATCAGGCTATGGCCATCCTGTCGGTCCCCATATATTTCCGCAGAGGCTCCGGCACCGACACGGAACCGTCCTCGTTCTGCAGCTGCTCCAGGATCGCCGGGAACAGCCTGCTCGTGGCCAGACAGGAGCCGTTCAGAGTGTGCACGAACTCGTTCTTCCCGGTGGAAACCCGCTTGAAACGCATATTGCCGCGCCTAGCCTGGTAGTCGTTGGCGCTGGAGACCGAGCTGACCTCTTTGTAGGCCTGCATGCTCGGGATCCACACCTCTATATCCTGCGTCCTGGCCATGGAGGCGCTGCAGTCCCCGGCTGCAAGCTTCACCACCCGGTAATGAAGTCCGAGCGCGCGCATCACGTTCTCGACGCTGCCCACCATGCTCTCGAAAGCCGCGGGCGAATCCTCCGGACGGGTGAATTGTATGAGCTCCACCTTGTTGAACTGGTGCCCGCGTATCATGCCCCTTTCATTGGAACCGTAGCCTCCGGCCTCCCTCCTGTAGCAGGGAGTGTAGGCGAAGTAGCGCCTGGGAAGCTCGTCCTCCCTCAGCACTTCGTCCCTGTGCAGGCTTATAAGGGCCGTCTCCGCGGTCGGCAGCAGGAACCGCGGCTTTTCCTCCCCCGAAGCGAGGAGGAACACGTCTTCCCTGAACTTCGGGAACTGCCCCGCGGTGAAGCCGCATTCGTAATTGAGTATATGGGGCGGCAGCACGAAGGAATAGCCGGCGGCCAGGTGGGTGTCCACGAACATGTTCAGCAGCGCCCACTCCAGCCTGGCGCCGAGGTCCCTGTAGACCCAGAAGCCGGTGCCGCCGAGCTTGGCGCCGCGCTCGTAATCCACCAGTCCCAGGCTTTTCGAGATATCGAGGTGGCTCCTGGAGGCGCGCCCGGGCTCAGGCTTCGAACCCCATTCGCGAAGCACTGAATTGCCCTCTTTGCCGCCCGCCGGCACGTCCTCGGCCGGGAGATTCGGAAGTTCAGCCATCAGGTCCCCGAGCTCGGCCCCGACCAGGGCGGCTTCCGAGTCCAGGGCCTTTATCCTGGAGGAGACCTCTTTCATCTCCGCCAGCATGGCATGCTTCGCGTCCTTGTCGGTACTGGCGATGCCTGCGGAAAAAGCGTTCTGGCGCATTTTGAGCGCGTCCCTCTCCGCTATTATCCCCCGCCTTCTGCGGTCCAGCGTCAGTATAGGGTCGAGGTCCACGGTCCCCATCCTCTTGAGCAGGGCCCGCTTCACTTTCTCCGCGTCCGTTCTTATGAGATTTATGTCGAGCATGGAGGCTATCTTTTGACGGCCGTTCCCGGCCTTACGATGGCTATCACGTCCTCTTTAATGATCCTGGACGGCTCTTCCCCGCTCCTCGGGTCCAGCATGACCTGCAGCTTCAGGGCGTCCACCCAGAAACCAGTGTTATTGAGCTTCCGGAGCTGTTCGTTAAGCACGAAATGTATCAGCCTGGCTCCGTACGCGCCGCCGGCCTTGATCTGGGATATCCTGAGCTCCTCGGTCCTGAACGGGACCGCCCAGAAGCCGGCGTCGGCCGGCACGGTGGTCCTGACCACATGGAGGCTCAGAGCGTACCTGAGCACCAGGCCCTCCGCCGGCCTGGAGTATTCGTTCTTGACCGAAACTATGGCGCGCAGCTTATCCGTATACTTGCGGTACGGCTCCAGCCTGAGCTCCTGTATCGGCTTATAGGGCATCGACCGCTTTCCTTCCACGGCCGAAACCTCCCAGTTTATCCCGTCCAGCCTGAGCTGCGCCTCCGCGCCGGATATCAGGAAAGGCAGCGCGATAAGCGCCGCGCAGACGCAAGCCGGTATTTTTTTATGGTTCATGATGCCTGTCCCTGTTCCTCTATCCTCAGCAGTTCCTCCTCCAGGCTTTCCGGAATGAGGCCGAGGACCTCGCTCTTCGTGGAGTTCTTGCCGCATTGAATATCCAGCTTGACGCTGACCAGACGGTAGCGCTGCTTGACCTCACGGGCTATCCCCATCGCCTCCAGCAGGTATTTCGGGTCCCCTTTGAGGCATCTTGGGGCTGTCGGGATAAAGACCTTTCCAAGCGCGTTGGACATAGCGCTGACGAAAGAGTTGAGGATTATGTTCCCCAGTTCCGAGAGCAGCAGCTCCCCGCTATGCGTCACCTCGGGCAAAGGCGAAAAGGAATAACCGAGCATGCACTTACTTATGATGTTTATGTCGCCCGACCTGAAAAGCATTATCGCCACGAACGGGAAATCGCCTTTTACCTCGAAATATACGGCCGTGGAATCCGCTCCCTCGTCCTCCAGGGAATGCCGCTTGACCGCCTCGTCGAGCGTGGAAATGGACATGTCCGCGCAGTCGACGTTCCAGGCCCCGGCGGAGACCCGGGTCAGTTTCTCCACGCACTTCTTCAGGCTCGCGACCGCGATGCGG
>JAKLEK010000245.1 GCA_022703115.1 Elusimicrobiota bacterium | reverse complement strand
CGGTGGAGATTATCCTGAAAGTTCCCAGTTCTGCCGTCGATGCGGCATGCGGGCCTATGCACGGACAGGCGTCGTAATCGCCTATCGCCACGATGCGCAGGTCCTCCGCGCCGGCGGTCTCGGGTAGGCGGCTCAGATCGAACGCCTTCGCGGCCTCGGCGCGCGGCATGAACCGCTCGCTCACCGGCAGGGCGGAGCGGATCGCCTCGTTCACCCGCTTTTCCAGCTCGGCCTTCTCTTCCGGAGTCAGATCGCGCTGGAAGCGATAATCGCACTTGGATTTCTTCTTCTCGATATGGGAGCTGAACGCCCGGCCGCAGCCGAGCATGCGGACCATGTTCTGGTTCAGCAGGTGTTCCGCGGTATGCATCTTCGGGTCGGTGTAGTCTTTCATGATCTCTTCGCTCCCCCACGCCGTCCGCGCAGCGGGCCCAGGGTCTTGCGCAGCAGCAGTTCGTGGCTGCCCTTCACTATGAAATCCCTGAGGATACCGGCCGTGGCGTAGCCCAGGCGGGCGTAAAGCCGGCGCGCGCCCCGGTTGAAAGACGAGACGCAGAGGAAGACGTTCGGGGTCTCGCGGAAGATGCGGCGTTCCGCGAACGCCATCAGGCGCGAGCCGAGGCCAAGGCCCCGGGCTTCCGGGGCCACGCAGATCGCCTTGATATAGCCTTTGAAGGATCCGTTCATCTCTACGATCACGAAACCGAGGCTCTTTCCCCCCAGCCTGGCGGCGTAGACTTCGCGCAGCGGGCCGGAGACCGACGCGAGGCAGGCGCGGTAGTCCAGACCGAGGGTAAGCCAGGGTTCGCTGGCGGCCATTATCCGGGCGCAGCGACGGAGGTATTCCGCTTTCCTGGTCCGGGAGATGGTCGCTTTTTTCCTGATGGTCATGCGGTCCGGGCCGGCGTCATTTTGGGGAGGCCGCGGCCAGGGTCCGGCCGATCATGGCCTCGGCGTCGGTGAACAGGCGGGCCAGGTGGTCCTTCCCGCGGAAGCTTTCCGCGTAGATCTTGTAGACGTTCTCGGTGCCGGAAGGGCGCGCCGCGAACCAGCCGCCCGGGGTCATTATCTTAAGGCCGCCGATGGCCTGCCCGTTGCCCGGGGCGTTGGAGAGCACGGCCGAGATCTTTTCGCCGGCCAGTTCCTTGAACGGCACCTGTTCCGGTGTAAGCCGTTTCAGCAGGTCCTTCTGTGCGGGGGTGGCGGCGGCGTCGTGGCGCTCGTAGAACGGTTCGCCGAACTCACGGGTAAGGTCCTTGTATACCTCGCCCGGGTCCTTTCCGAGGCGGGCCGTGATCTCGGCCGCGAGCAGGCAGAGGATGATGGCGTCCTTGTCGGTGCTCCAGGCCCCCCCGCCTTTGCGCAGGAAGGAGGCGCCGGCGCTTTCCTCTCCGCCGAAGCCGAAGCCGCCGTCCAGCAGGCCGTCCACGAACCATTTGAACCCTACCGGCACTTCGCAGAGCCTGCGGCCCAGTTTCTCCGCGACCCTGTCGATCATGGCGCTGGAGACCACGGTCTTGCCGACGGCCGCGTCCGGCCTCCAGCCGGGGCGGTTGCGGAAGAGGTAGAAGATGGCGGCGGCGAGGTAATGGTTGGGCTGCATCAGTCCCGCGCCTTTGGTGACGATGCCGTGACGATCGTAGTCGGCGTCGCAGCCGAAGGCCACGTCGAAGCGGTCCTTCATCCCGATGAGGCGTTTCATCGCGTAGGGCGAGGAGGGGTCCATGCGTATCTTCCCGTCCCAGTCGGCGGTCATGAAGGCGAAGGCCGGGTCCACTTCGTCGCTGACGATGGTGAGGTCGAGGCGGTAGCGTTCGGCTATGGGGGCCCAGTAGGCGACCCCGGCCCCGCCGAGCGGGTCGACCCCGAGCTTGACGCCGGAGCCGCGCACGGCGTCGAGGTCTATGATGTCGGCCAGTTCGGACGTGTAGGAGCCGATGTAATCGTAGCGGAGGGTGGTCGGGGCTTTGCGGGCTTTAGAGGCTGGGATGCGTTTCACGCCGGCCAGGCCGCGTTCGAGGAGGGCGTTGGCCATGTCCTGTATGCGGGAGGTGGCTTTCTGGTCCGCGGGTCCGCCGGTGGGCGGGTTGTATTTGAATCCGCCGTCGGAGGGCGGGTTGTGGGAAGGGGTTATGAGTATGCCGTCTGCGAGTCCGGTGGAGCGGCCGGCGTTGTGGCGCAGGATGGCGTGTGAGACGGCCGGGGTCGGGGTGTATCCCCGGCCCGCCTGCACCAGCGTGTCGACGCCGTTTGCGGCGAGCACCTCGAGGGCCGTCGCGAAGCTGGGCTCCGAGAGCGCGTGGGTGTCCATCCCCACGAAGAGGGGCCCGCCGTCCCTGCGGGAGCGGTAGTCGCAGATGGCCTGGGTGACGGCGAGGATATGGTTTTCGTTGAAGGAGCGTTCGAGCGAGGTGCCCCGGTGTCCGGAGGTGCCGAAGGAGACGCGTTGCGTGGGTACGGAGGGGTCGGGTTTTTCGTCGTGATAGGCTGAGAGCAGTTTGGGTATGTCGGTCAGAAGTTCCGGCGGAAGCGGTTTACCGGCCAATGGGCTTATTTTCATGGCAGAGCCCCCTGAAAAGAAGATCGGCGTTATATCGGCCTTCCGGCTTAGTGCCGGAAGGCCCGCGCTACCGATATATTAGCAATTTCCAGCGCCGCCCGCGGCCATCTGCACCCTTCCGCCGGCTGGGCCGGGACTCTGTCGTCCCTAGGCTGGTAATCCCGGGTTTGCTGGGCTGCCGGGGGGCACAGGGGTCCAAGGGCAC
>JAKLEK010000244.1 GCA_022703115.1 Elusimicrobiota bacterium | reverse complement strand
GGCCGGCGGTCAGGACCATTAATGCCGCGAACACAGCTGATCTTCCCATTTTATCCTCCTTTTCGGTCCGGGGCGCAGTTAATCGGCGGCCCGGCCGTTCACGTGAACCGTGCGCGTCGGGTAGGCGAATTCCACGCCTTCCTTCGCGAAAGCTTCCAACACCGCTCTCAGTACCCGCTCCTGGGAGTCCATGTAAACGGCGTAATCCGGGGACTCCACGTAGTAAACGGTCTCGAAATCTATAGAGGATTCTCCCAGGGCGCAGAGATGGGCCCGGTCGAAAGAGGTCTTTCCCGCTTTTTCCGCCGCGGTCTTTAGGATGCCGGGTATGCGTTCCAGCTTTTCAGCCGGCGTCTGGTAGACCACCGAGGTCCTGAACACAACGCGCCTTCTCTTCATATGGCGGTAATTGTTCAGGCCGCCGGACAGCAGTTTGGAATTGGATACGACGATCATCTCCCCGGACATGCTCCTGAGGCGGACCGATTTCAACCCTATGTGCTCCACGGTCCCGCTGACGGCGTCGGCCGTGATGAAATCCCCTACGATGAAAGGCTTGTCCAGCAGAATGACGAAGAAATTGAACAGGTCGCCCAGTATGGCCTGCGCGGCCAGCGCCACGGCCACGCCGCCGATGCCGAGGCCGGTAAGGAAAGCCGAGACGTTGACCCCCATGTTGGCCAGCAGGAAGAGGGCCGCGGCCACCCATACTGTGGCGTGAAAAATGACCTGCAGGCTCTGGGCCACCGAGGCTTTGGCCGTTTCGCTCAGGCCGCGGCCGGCCGAGACCTTGTTCACCCAGTAATCCAGGAGACGCTGGAGTATGGTGACGGCGCGGTAGGTAAAGACCAGGAGGATGAGCAGCCGGAGTCCGCCGTTGAAAAGAGGCGCGCGGACCAGGCTTCTTGTGGCGATATAGAAAGCCAGGAGCTGGTACTCCGGGGCCCGGACTTTCCGGATAAGCTCTATGAGCGTGTCGTCCAGGTCGGTTTCGGTCTTTTCGGCCAGCTTCTTCAGCCTTACGAAAATGATATCGCGCAGCAGGTAAAGCGCCGCCAGGGCCAGCAGGAATACGAGGAGCGCCCAAAGGTAGCGCGAGACCTCGTTGCCGAGGAATTCTGCCCCGAGGAGGGCGACGAACTTTTCCTTCCAGGTCATGGCTCAATTATAGATAATTTACCGCTTCCGGTCCAAAGCCTCTGCGCCGTGAGCGGGGGTGACGCCGAAAGCGCCGCGGCCGGTCAAGCGTGACGCTTGCCGGCCGCGGGTGAAGGAGGCTGGAACGCGGTTCTCAGGTCCTCGGTTTGGTGTTCGGTTCCACCGGGCAGCCTGGGGGCGGACTGTCCTGTTCCACCTTCTGTTTGGGCCCCCCGTTGCAGTCGGCGGTCGAGCCGGCGGGCATGATATCCAGCGTCTGGCCGTTGATTATCACCGAATCCGTATAATTCGACGTATCTCCGTCAATATCGCTCTGCGTCCCGGAGTAATCCACCTTATAGTTTCCGTCTCCGGTAGGGGTGACGCGTACTTCCGTGTCTATCGCCTGGCCTTTGCTGGTAGCGCAGTCGCCGCTGCCGCAGAAAGTGCCGCCTTCGGAGACCGGTTTATAAGCTTTCTCAAGGACCGCCGGGGGAACTTCTTCCACGGCCAGCCCCTTGGAGTCGGTCTGTCCCTTGGTCTGTTTGGTGGCCTCTTTGGCGTTCTCTTCGCCCTGGGCTCCGCCCTGGCCGCCCATGCCCTGCATGGCCTGCAGGAACGAATCCTTGCCCTCCGATTCCTTGTCCCTGGTGGGGGAAGGAGGCGATACGGTCTTTAAGGAACCCGGATTATTGATCTTCAGGTTCCCCACCCCCCCTTTTATGCCGTCCAGGGTCGCCACCCCGGAGCCGCTGGCGTAGGACATGGTCTGTCCCCCCGCCTTGCCGCCTCCGGCGCCGAAGGCCTCCGACCACTTGGCGCTTGCCACCATGGCCGAGTTGCTTTTAAGACTGTCGTACATCTTTTCCCTGACCGCGCCCAGTACCCCCATGGTCTTTCCGCCTACGGCCAGCGACGGAGCGGGTTTTCCTTTTTCTTTGGAGAGTTTTATCTCGCCGGAGGCCTGGGACTTACCCATCTCAGATACGGGATTTTCCCCCGCTCCGGAGGCCTTCGGGGCGGCTGAAGAGGACTTGCTGCCGCCGCCGCCCCCCAGGCCCTGGCTCATGGTTCCAGCCGCCATTTTCGGTATAGGGTCGGTCTTCGCCGTTCCGGCCGAAGGCGCTGAAGGGGCCGAAGGAGCTGAGACGGCCGCGGCGGAAGCGGACGCGGACGGCTTGCTCATCCAGGTGGATAGATCCGGCCGGGCCGGGTGCAGTTTTCCGGAAGAGTCGACGCGTCCGCGCTTTCGCGTGTAATCATTTTCGTCGGCCAGGCCGAAATACTGGAACAGGGGAAGGGCGGCCTGGCGCGCGGCATAGCCGTAGGAAAAGGCGCCGTTATCCGCGCCCCGCATGTCACCTAGACCCTGGTAAATGGAGTAGATGAAAACGGCGCCGCCGCCGACTAGGAACATCGCAAGGAGTATCTTGAACGCCTTCTTCCTCTGGTCGTTTTGCGGGTCCATGGCTTTGCTCCATGACTATGCTCGTAAATAAACCGTACCTTATTTCCCGCGCCCCTGTCCCGGACCGGAAAATAAAGTTCGACTCTTAAAATAGTCTAGCAGAGGAAACCGGTAAATTCAAGGCCCGGGGAAAAGCTTTTTAAGCCTTTCCCCGGGCCTTCAGGCGTC
>JAKLEK010000243.1 GCA_022703115.1 Elusimicrobiota bacterium | reverse complement strand
GAACGATCTGGACATATCGCTGGCGAATTACAAAGTGCTGCTGGGAGAGAACGTATGGGAATAGGAACGCACATGAAAAAACTCTTCAAACCCGCGGTATGGACGGTGGTTCTGGCCCTGATCGGGGCGGGGGCCGTGCAGGGGTACAAGCGGTACAAGAGGATGTCGGTGCGTCAGGACCTTCAGGATTTCCTGCGCACCGTTTCAAAAGGGGATCTGAAACTGGAGCTGGAGGAGTCCGGCGAACTGGTGTCCCGGGATACGGTGGACGTGTTCGCCCCGGGCCGCGGCTTCATAGTGGAGGTCCTCAAGAAAGAGGGACAGTACGCGGAAAAAGGCGAGAAGATAATGATGTTCAAGGGCGGAGAGCGGATGGATTCCACCCAGTACGTGCCCGTGCCGATAACCGCGCCGAGTTCCGGGCTGCTCACCAGGTGCGTGAGCCGTTACGGAGGCAGCGACCCGGAGATACGCGCCGGGAAGCGCGTGGACGGGGCCTCCACGTGCATCACCCGGGTGGTGGACATGGGCGCTTTGGCGGTCAACCTGATGATAAGCGAGATGGACATCTTCAAGCTGAAGGTCGGGATGACCGTGGGCATAACTTTCACTTCCATCCCCGGAGAGAAGTTCACCGGCAGGATAGACGTTATAGCGCCGATGGCCGAGAGCAAGAGCAGCAACTGGGGCAGCAGCGGCGCCAAGGTGTTCCGCGTGGTTATAAATATCGATAAGCCGATACAGAAAATGCGGGTGGGGATGAGCGCGGTGGTGACCGCGGATATTGAAGCGAAGAAGAACGTGCTTAAAGCCCCCATCGAGACCCTTTTCCAGGAAGGCCTCAACTACTACGTCTACCGTCAGAAAGAGGCCCTTGAGGCCGAGAAGCTGCAGGTCTTCCCGGGTCTGAGGTCCGAGTCCGAGGTGGAACTGGTCGGGCCGCTTAAGCCCGGCGACGTGCTGTTCACCGCCGTGCCGGAGACCCTGAAATGAGCATAGTCTGCTCGGACCTGTCCAAGATATACGAAGGCGGACAGTCCGGCTGGCCGGCGCTGCGCGGTGTTTCGTTCGAGATAAAGCCGGGGGAGTTCGTTGCCATAACCGGACCTTCCGGCTGCGGCAAGTCGACCCTCCTCAACATCCTCGGCCTCCTGGACGAGCCCAGCGGGGGGCGTTACGAGCTGGAAGGGCGCAGCGTGTCGGAGATGTCGGACCGGGAGCGGTCAGATACGCGCTGCGCCAGGCTTGGTTTCGTTTTCCAGTCCTTCAACCTCCTGAACAGACTGTCCGCCGTGGAGAACGTGGTCCTCCCGATGATGTACGCGGGGACGCCGGACGCGGCGGCCCGCGCCCGGGCCAGGGAACTGCTGTGCCGTGTCGGGCTGAAGGGAAAGGAAAAGAAGACCCCCCTGGAGCTTTCCGGCGGCGAGCGGCAGAGGGTCGCCGTGGCCCGCGCTCTGGCGAATTCTCCCAGGATAATACTGGCCGACGAACCCACAGGGAACCTGGACTCGGTCTCCAGCCGGGAAGTAATGGAGATGCTGGTCAAGCTCAACGCCGAAGGGATAACCGTTGTTATGGTGACCCACGACAGGGAGCTGGCCGCCAGGGTCCCACGCAATCTCAGGATGAAGGACGGAAGGCTGGAGCCATGAGGGCCCTGCTGAACGCGGCAAAGACCGGCCTCGCCGAGATACGCCGGCACAAGCTGCGTTCGGCGCTCAGCTTCATGTCCATCGCCGTGGGGTCCGTGGTCTTCATGGACTCTTTCGCGTCCATAATCTCCGTCAACGACCGCCTGCGCGAGCAGAGGCGGATCTCAGGCGTGGCGCGGATGGAGATCTCTCCGAACTACGACCAGGTGTTCTCCGATCCCGACGATTACAAACCGCCTCCGGTGATAAAGTACGAGGACGCCCGCAGGCTGAGGAGCGAGCTGTCCGACGCTTTCATGGTCTCGGCCGAGAGCGGGAGCGAGATCAACGTGCTGGAATACGGCGGACGCCGGATGGTCGCGAGGTTGAACGGGGTCACCCCGGAGTGGGCGAAGCGGGATTTCACGTACGGCCTGAAAGGCCGGTTCCTGGACTGGAACGACGTGGAAAAGAACATGAGGGTCTGCGTCTTGTTCAGGAAAGCCGCTCCGCCGCCGATGAACGATTTTGAGAAGACGCAGGCCAAGCGGTGGGACTATACCCGCGCTTTCGACGATATGGTCTCGCGCAACGATATGCTCGGCCGGACGGTGAAGCTGAACGATTTTACTTTCACCGTGGTGGGCGTGCTGCAGGAGCCGCCGGAGTCGGAGCGCCCGTCTCTTATCCTGCCCGCCGACCGCGACTATAACGTGCTGGCCCCTGTGACGACCCTGGGCCGCTACGGCTTCCTGAACGAGGAATGGAATTCGGTGACGATAAAGGTGGACGCCGGGGACGAACGCGCGTACTACGGGACGCTGCGGCGGGTGGAGAACTTTCTGCGGGCGCGTTTCGGCGCGGTCGAGTTCTTTGATATAGACAAGCAGATGGAGACTATAAACGACACCATAGCCGCGAGCGTCAAGAACGCGCTTATGGCGATGTCGCTGGGCATGCTCGCTTTCATCGCCGGCGGAATAGGGATAATGAACGTGACGCTGGCCACGGTTTTCTCGCGCGTGAAGGAGATCGGCATCAGGCGGGCCCTTGGGGCGAGCCGGGGCGATATAATGCTGCAGTTCATCGTGGAGGCCGCGATGCTGGGCCTTATCGGCGGACTGATCGGCTCCGCGGCCGGTTATATCTGCGGAGTTCACGCGAAGGTCATGCTCGGCA
>JAKLEK010000242.1 GCA_022703115.1 Elusimicrobiota bacterium | reverse complement strand
AGGCCCTCTACCTTGAAAGACTGTGCTCCTGGCCCGGCCTCGGTCTGCGCCGCCTGTCGAAAAAAGAACTCTCCATCCTGGCAGCGCTTAAGAACATCTCCTCTTCCGACACCGCCAAGATCAAGAAGATAGAGAGGACCACCCGGCACGACGTCAAAGCGGCGGAATACTTCATAAAGGAAAGACTTTCCGCCACTACCCTCAGGGACCTGCGCGAATTCGTGCACTTCGCCCTGACCTCGGAGGACGTCAACAATTTCGCCTACGCCCTAATGCTCTCCCGCGCGCTCAGCGCCGGACCGCTTCCCGCCCTGCGCCGCATACTCGCCGAACTGCGCGAAAGGGCCGTCGCCCACGCGGACACCCCGCTCCTCGCGCGCACCCACGGGCAGCCGGCGGTCGGCACCACCTTCGGAAAGGAATTCGCGGTCTTCGCCGCCCGTCTCTCGCGCCAGATAAGTCTCATCGAAGCGTCCCGGATCACGGTCAAATTCTCCGGCGCGGCCGGGAACTACAACGCCCATCACGCGGCCTTCCCCAAAGCGGACTGGCCCGCCTTCGCGCGCGGAATGGCCGCGGCGGCGGGCAAAGGACTGGAGATACCCCTTGAGCCGTCCCCGCTGACCACACAGATCGAACCGCACGACACCTACGCGGAACTCTTCGACGCCGTCAGGCGCGCGAACACGGTGCTGCTGGACCTCTGCCAGGACCTCTGGCGATACATAAGCGACGAACTCATCACCCAGCGCCGCGTGGAGGGCGAAGTGGGCTCCTCCACCATGCCGCAGAAAATAAACCCGATACAATTCGAGAACGCGGAAGGGAATCTGGGCCTGGCCAACGCTCTTTTCTCCTTCTTCTCCGCCAAGCTCCCCGTCTCCAGGCTGCAGCGGGACCTTTCCGATTCCACGGTCGAACGCAGCTTCGGCACGGCGTTCGCCCACTCTCTCATAGCTTACTCCTCCATACTCGAAGGCCTTCGCCGCTCGGCGGTGGACGGGAACAGGGCGGCGAAGACGCTGGACTTACATCCGGCCGTATACGCGGAAGCCCTGCAGACCATCCTCAGGCGGCACGGGTTCAAGGACCCATACGAGGTCCTGAAGGAACTGACCAGAGGCCGGACCGTCACGCGCGCGGACCTGACCGCTTTCATCGGCGGCCTCGACGCGGGACCGGAAGCGAAGGAAGAAATGCTCAAGGTCATCTCCAGACCGTACATAGGACTGGCGCCGGAACTGGCCAGGTCGGTCGGAAGACCGGGGAAAGGAAAACATGCCCGTTGACATCATAGTGGGCGGACAGGGCGGCGACGAGGGAAAAGGCAAGATCTGCGCGTATCTGGCCTATAAGGACGATTACCGTTACTCGATAAAGATCGGCGGCCCCAACGCGGGCCATACGGTCTTCTTCAAGGACCGAATTTACGCGCTCAAATCCATCCCGGCCGGCTTCGTCAACGCGAAGGCGAAACTGCTGCTGGGCGCCGGCACCTACATCATAACGGACTGGCTCATCAAGGAGATCGCGGACACGCGCTCGCAGGACAGGGTCATTATCGACCCGAACGCCGTAATAATAGAACCCCGCCAGATGGCGCTGGAGCGCGGCGACGAGAGGATGATGAAATCCATCGGCAGCGTGGGCACCGGACTCGGCGCGGCCGTCAGGGAGCGGGTCGAGCGAAGAAAGATACGTTTCGCAAAGGACGAGCCGCGCCTCCGGCGCTTCATCAAGGACGTCCCGGCGCTGCTGAACCGGGCGCTGGAAAAAGGCGACAAAGTCCTCCTTGAAGGCACTCAGGGGATGAAGCTCTCTCTCCTGCACGGCGAATACCCCTTCGTCACCTCCAGGGACACCACCGCCTCCACGTTCCTGGCCGAGGCGGGGCTGGGACCCAGATACGTACGCGACGTCTACGCCATATTCAAGCCCTATGTAACCCGCGTCGGCCCGGGACCGCTGGAGAAAGAGATAAAGGACGGTTCGCGCCTGAAGGTCCACCACACCCGCGGCAGGGAAGTGGGCTCGGTCAGCGGACGTCTGCGCCGCGTCGGGGATTTCGAGGAAAGGTCGGCTTTCAGGACCGTGGCGATAAATTCCGCGACCAAGGTGGCGATAACCCACATAGACATCTTCCCGGGCAACGAGGGCAGAAAAAGGATAGCCGACTTCACGCCCTCCGCGAAGAATTTCCTCAGGAAGGCGGAACGCCTCTCCGGAATATACCCGCACCCGAAACTGGCCCTGGTCTCCTACGGACCCGGGCTGCTCGACGTGATAGACCTTAGGAGGTCCCGCTGACCGGGACCGAGGAGCTACGGACACCATGGATTATTTCCTGAACGAACGGCAGTCTATGATACGCGAACTCGCCCGCAAGATAGCGGACGAGAAGATAAGGCCGGTAGCGGCCCACTACGACGAAACCGAGGAGTTCGCCTGGCCGGTGATGAAAGTGCTGGCCGAGAGCGACCTTTTCGGTGTCTACATACCGGAGGAGTACGGCGGCCTCGGCGGAGGCATAACGGACATGTGCGTGGTGACCGAGGAACTCTCCAAGGCCTGCGGGGCCATAGCCCTCGGCTACGCAGGGACGGGCCTCGGAGCGATACCGATACTGCTCTACGGTTCCGAGGAACAGAAGAAGAAGTTCCTGCCGGATATAGCCGCGGGTAAGAGGCTCGCCGCGTTCTGCATCACCGAAGCGGAAGCCGGTTCGGACGCCGGTTCGATAAAGACCACGGCCAGGAAGGACGGGGACCACTACGTCCTGAACGGCACGAAACAGTGGATAACCAACGCCGGCGAAGCCGAGATCTACACCGTTA
>JAKLEK010000241.1 GCA_022703115.1 Elusimicrobiota bacterium | reverse complement strand
CATATCAGGTACGGCGACCCGGATGATCTCGCATCCGGCGTCCTCGAGACGCCTGATCTGGTCGATGGTGGCCTTAAGGTCGCGCGTGTCGGTATTGCACATCGACTGGACCGAGACCGGGTTATCTCCGCCGATGGCGAATTTCCCGACCTTGACCGTCCTGGTTTTTCTGTTCCTCTGCCTGGCCATTTATTTCCCCGGGACAGCGCTCCCGGCCTTCTCCGGAGCGGCGTCCTTAGAGGCGGGAACGAAGCGCATTATATCGTTATAGGTGGCGAACAGCAGTATGGAGACGAGCATGGCTATACCGGTGGAATTGACCCAGTTCATGGCCGTCGGAGTAAGCCTGCGCCCGGTGGCGCCCTCCGCCAGGAAGAGCAGGGCGTGCCCTCCGTCCAGCAGCGGGATAGGCAGGAGATTGAAGAACCCGACCGCCACCGATATCAGCGCAATAAGGAAGAACAGCTCGGCCATGCCGCTGTGGGCGGCCTTGCTCACTATCGTCACTATGCCGATAGGCCCGGAAATGTCAGGCTTTTCACGGCGTCTGATATTGGAGGCCAGGGTATTTACCGTGTAGGCCGTCCAGTAATAGCACTGGTCCGCGCCGAAAGCCAGGGACGCGCCGAGCCCGGCCTTGCTGTAGACGGGTTTCGCCTGGTCCGGCGATATACCGATGATGCCTATGGGAGCGCCGGTCTCAGGGTCCACGCCGCGCTTAGTCGTCACTTTCACCTTCGAAACCGCGCCGTTCCTGGAGTATTCTATCAGCACCGGGCTCTCGACATGCGAACGTATCCTTCCGGCCATCTCGGCCCATTCCGAGACACTGACCCCGTCCACGCTCACCACCGAATCCCCGGGCTTCAGGCCCGCTTTTTCAGCCGGCAGACCCGCCGACAGAGAACCTATGGAGCTGGAATAGACCGGCTTGCCTACGAAGTACATTATCCCCGCGAAGATCGAGAAAGCCAGGAGATAGTTCATGAACGGCCCCGCGAAGACCACGCCCAGGCGGGTATACCACGGCTTTGAGAAATATTCGTCCGGGTGGCCGGACAAGGCGGTCGGGTCCTCTCCGGCCGGCTTCACGTAACCGCCGAGCGGGACGGCCCGTATCGAATAGCGGGTGCCGTTCCTGTCCCGTCCCAGGAGCTCCGGACCGAAACCGAAAGAGAAGGCCTCCACCTTTATCCCGGCCAGCTTGCAGACCAGGAAATGCCCGAACTCGTGCAGAAAGATCACGAGCCCGAAAGTAAAGAGCACGGCTGTCAGGGATAGGATCATTTTTTCCTCTTTTTCCTTATCTGAACGGCTGTCTCCGCGGCCCTGGTCCTGGCCCACTGATCGGCCTCCACGGCCTCGGCCAGGGTGGGGGGGCGTCGATCCCGGGAATGGTGCAGGGAAAGGGTCTTTTCCACTATCACAGGGATCTCGGTGAACAGCGCTTCTCCCCGCACGAAGCGCTCCACCGCCACCTCGTTGGCGGCGTTAAGGACGGCGGGATAGGCCCCGCCGAGCCGGCCGGCCTCGAAAGCCAGCTTCAGGCACGGGAAACGTCGGAAATCCGGCTCGTAGAATTCCAGCGAACGGAACGCGCACAGGTCCAGCGGGACGGCGAGGGAAGGGACCCGCTCCGGCCAGGTCATCGCGTACTGTATCGGAAGCTTCATGTCCGGCCTGGACATCTGCGCCAGCACGGAACCGTCCTTGAATTCCACCGCCGAATGCATGACCGACTGGGGGTGTATGAGGACTTTTATGGAGGAGATAGGCAGCGAGAAGAAGTTCCTTATCTCTATGGCCTCCAGGCCTTTGTTCATAAGCGTGGCGCAATCCACGGTTATCTTCGGGCCCATCTTCCAGGTCGGATGCTTGAGCGCGGCCGCCGGAGTAACGTTCCTGAGACTTCCTTTATGCCGGTAGAACGCTCCGCCCGAAGCCGTCAGGAATATCCTGGACACGGCGGCTCCGTAAGCCGGCCCCTTGACCCCGGCCAGGCACTGGAAGATGGCTGACGGCTCCGAATCTACCGGAACGATCCGGGCGTCCCAACGGGCCGCCTCTTTCATGAGGGCTTCGCCCGCCATGACCATCGGCTCCTTGTTGGCCAGCGCGATATGCTTGGAGGCGCGTATAGAAGCTACCAGGGGGGCGAACCCCACGGCGCCGGAAACCGAGTTCAGGACCACGTCCGCTTCCTTGAGGGAGGCGAGTTCCGCTAACCCTTCGAGGCCGGGGCCCAGCAGTTTGGTGCCGCGCGGGAGCCTGTCCTTCAGCGCGGAATGGGCGTCGTGGTCGAAAACGGCGGCGTATTCGGGCCTGAACGCGCGCAGCTGTTCCGAGAACCCGTCCCGGTCGTCCTTTGCGGCCAGACCCAGAGGACGCCAGCCCAGCCGTTCGACCACCTTCAGGGCGTTACGCCCTATAGAACCGGTGGAACCTAGTATGACCGTTCTTTTCATCGGAAATACACCGTGAGATAATAGACCATGGGAGCGAGGAATATATAGGAGTCGAAACGGTCGAGTATGCCGCCGTGTCCCGGCAGAAGATTGGACGAGTCCTTCGCGCCGGCCGCGCGCTTCAACATGGATTCGGCTATATCGGAAAGCTGGCCGAAGACGCCGATGATCGTCCCGGCGGCGAGGGCGTAAGCCGGCGTAACGGTCTCTTTCATGAACGAGCGGAACAGGAAGGTCATCAGAACGGCCGACACGAACCCGGCTATCGCCCCTTCCCAGGTCTTTTTCGGGCTTATCGTGGAAAGCTGGCGCTTACCGAAACCGCGGCCGCAGGCGTAAGCCACCGTATCCATGACCCATACGGTGACAATCAGCAT
>JAKLEK010000240.1 GCA_022703115.1 Elusimicrobiota bacterium | reverse complement strand
GCGTACCCGGGACAACCAGCCGAGGGACGACAGCGTCCCGGACCGGCCGGCGGAAGGCTGCCTCCGTTGGCCGCGAACCCGAGGGGTGCCAGCCGGGGGAGACATGGCCACGGGGAGGCCGGCAAAGTGCTAAAATAGGGTATATGGCAAAAAACAAGGTTCTTATCATCGTGCGGGACGGCTGGGGCATCGCGGGTCCGGACAAGTACAACGCCGTGGCGAACGCGAAAAGACCGGTCATGGACCGCCTGCTCCGCGACTATCCCAATTCCGTCCTTGACCCCGCCGGCGAAGCCGTAGGCCTGCCGAAAGGCTACCAGGGCTCCTCCGAAGTCGGCCACCTCAACATGGGCGCCGGACGCGTCGTCATACAGGAACTCAAACGCATAATGGACATGATCGACGACGGCTCCTTCTTCGAATGCGCCGCCCTCAAGAACGCGCTCGACAACGCCGCCAAGAACGGCGCCGCCCTCCATCTCATGGGCCTCGTCCAGGACGAAGGCGTCCACGCCCATCAGGACCACCTTTATGCCATCATACGCCGCGCCGCCAAAGCCGGCGTCAGGAACATCTGGATACACTTCTTCTGCGACGGCCGCGACACCCCCCCCCGCAGCGCCGCCGCCTTCCTGAAAATGCTGGAGGACGTCATAAAGGACGTCCCGGCCGCCAAAATAGGCACCATGATGGGCCGCTACTACGCCATGGACCGCGGCGAGAAGTGGAAACTCACCGACCAGGCCTACGCCGCCATCACCCGGGCCGAAGGCGCCAGGGCCGCCGGCGCCGGAGAGGCCCTCAACTCCGCCTACGCCGCGCTCAAAAACCCGAACGGCCAGCCGATCGTGGACGAATACATCCCCCCCACCGTCATCGGCGGCTACCAGGGAGTGAAGGACGGGGACTCCGTGGTCCACTTCAACTTCCGCCAGGACCGCGCCATACAGCTGACCAAGGCCTTCGTCGAGGAAGCCTACCCCGGCGCGCGCGGCAGGAAGGTCCCCGTAGTCTACTGCGGACTGACGCGCTACTACGACGCGTTCAGGTTCAGCGCTCTCCCCCCCATGGACGAGGGCGGCGGCATGGACAACCTGCTCGGCCAGGTGATATCCGCCGCCGGCCTCAGGCAGCTGCGCCTCGCCGAGACCCAGAAGTTCAAGCACGTCACCTCCTTCTTCAACGGCAAAAGAACGGAACCGTACCCCGGCGAGGACCAGGTTGAGATCAAGGGTACCTGGGACCCCTCCAGCTTCGGGGAACATCCGGAAATGAACGCCCCGGAAGCCGCCGAACGGGCGCTGGCCGAGATCGCCTCCGGCAAATACGACTTCATCCTGGTGAACTTCGCGAACTGCGACATGGTCGGCCACACCGGCATATACGAAGCGGCGGTCAAGGCGGTCGAGATAACGGACGCATCGGTCGGCAGGCTCGCGGAAGCCGGCCTGCGGCACGGCTACACCGTGATGGTCTCCTCCGACCACGGCAACGCGGAGGAAATGTGGGACTACAAGATCGACATGCCGAAGACCGCGCACACCACCAATCCGGTGGAGTTCATCTACATCTCCAGGGATCCAGGCGGGATAAGGCTGCGGCCGAACGGCATACTTTCGGACATCGCGCCCACCGTATTGGAGACGATGGGCATACCTAAGCCCAAGGACATGACCTCGCGCTCGCTGATAGAAAAGTGAGCGTTAAGGGTAAAGGGCAAAAGGCCGGAGGCAGGGGTTCTCCCTCTTTATTCCCATGTTCTATAAACTGAAAGTGCATCCGGACTCGAAGCGGGAACGTATCTCCGCCAAAGGGCCGGACGCTTTCGAGATATGGGTGAAGGCGCCGGCCGAACGCGGCCTGGCCAACGCCGCGGCCCTCCGCCTCCTGGCGGGGGAACTGCGCATGGAACCGAAAAGGCTCATGCTCGTAAAGGGCGCGACCAGCCCGGCCAAGATAGTCAGAACAATATAGTATAATTACCCCGATGATGAACCGGAAGACCGCTCTCAAGGTATTCGCCGCGGCCGCGCTGGTGTTCGCCTCCACTCTGGCGACCCTGCTGTCGCGCAGCTATGACCTGGGACCGGCCCGGCCGGCCCCGGCCTTCCGGGCTTTCGGCCCGGAGAACGCCAAAATACGCATAGAGGAATTCACCGACCTCTCCTGTCCGGCCTGCAGGACGGCGCAGGGGCACGTGATGCAGCTCCTGAAGCTCTATCCCGGCTCCATCAGGCTCGATTTCAAGCACCATCCGCTGCTGGAACTGCACCCCTGGGCGCTGCACGCCGCGGTCTATTCCGACTGCGCCGGACGGCAGGGCAAGTTCGAGGAATACACGGGACTGCTGTTCGAGAACCAGGAGAAATGGTCGCAGAGCAGGGAAGAACCCGTCCAGTTCGCCGAGTACGTTAAGACCCTGGGGCTGGACGCCGAAGAGTTCAGAAAATGCGCCGACGACCCCGCGGTCAGGCGGCAGGTGGAGATGGACATCGCCGAGAGCGGGTTCAAGGGAGTGGACGCCACTCCGACTTTCTTCATAAACGGAAAAAGGGCCGTCGGCGGACTTCAGCTGCTGGAACAGGCCAGGCATTTCGACAATCTGCTCAAAGAGTGAGTTTCCGGCCCGGCCGGGAAAAAGTTCATGAAAGCATATACCAAAGCCCTGGACATCCTTGGGATCGCCGCCCGGCTGACGCTGGGCGGGGTGTTCGTCTACGCCGGGTGGCTTAAGGCGGTCGCCCCTCCCGAGGAATTCGCCTACGCTATCGAGACCTACAAGGTCGTTACGCCTAAACTGGCCATGCTGGCCGCCCTCACCGTCCCCTGGATCGAGATCTACCTCGGGGTCTTCCT
>JAKLEK010000024.1 GCA_022703115.1 Elusimicrobiota bacterium | reverse complement strand
AATGGTAGAACACGAGCCTTCCAAGCTTGATACGTGGGTTCGATTCCCATCGCCCGCTGAGGTTTTTTACCTTGAGCGGTTTTAAGGGAAGGGCGTGGGAATCGAAGCCGACCCGAGCGCGTCCGGTGGACGATGAAGCGAGGGCGGCCGGTTCCGGATGAAGCCGCGGGAGCGGCTGAGGGAGGAAGATTCCCATCGCCCGCTGAGGTTTTTTACCTTGAGCGGTTTTAAGGGAAGGGCGTGGGAATCGAAGCCGACCCGAGGCCGTCTGAAGAGCATGGCTCTTTTTACGGCACGCGCATAGCGCAGGCCGTCTGATGGCCATAGGCCCTGAAACGGCACGCGCATAGCGCAGCGCGGCTGGTGGACGAGGAAGTAAGATAAGGCTACGGATGCTGGGGTAGCTCAGTCGGTAGAGCATCTGCATGGTAAGCAGAAGGTCGTGGGTTCGATTCCCATCCCCAGCTGAGAGTTTTCTGTAAGTGAGACAGATGGTTCGGGAATCGAAGCCGACCCGAAGCGCGTCCGGTGGACGATGAAGCGAGGGCGGCCGGCCGCGAAGGAGCGCCCGGGAGGGCGCGGATGAGCGGGATTCCCATCCCCAGCTGAGAGTTTTCTGAAGTTTTCGCGTAAAGAATTGAAATCCAGGAGATCTAAAAATGGCAAAAGCAAAATTCGACCGTAAGAAGCCGCACGTGAACGTGGGAACGATCGGGCATGTGGACCACGGCAAAACGACCCTGACGGCGGCGCTTACCAAGGTGTCGGCGAAGAGGGGTTTCGCGAAAGAGATGATGTACGCGGATATAGCGAAGGGCGGGGTGGTGCGGGACGCGTCTAAGATCCTGACGGTGGCGGTGTCGCACGTTGAGTACGAGACGGATACGCGTCACTACGCGCATATCGACTGTCCTGGCCACGCGGACTATATCAAGAACATGATCACGGGCGCGGCGCAGATGGACGGAGCGATCCTGGTGGTGTCCGCTGCCGACGGTCCGATGCCGCAGACCAAGGAGCACGTGCTGCTGGCGAAGCAGGTGAACGTGCCGAGCCTGGTGGTGTACCTGAACAAGGCGGATCTGGTGGACGACAAGGAGCTGCTGGACCTGGTGGAAGAGGAAGTACGTGATCTGCTGAAGAAGTACGAATTTCCGGGAGCGACGATACCGATCATCCGCGGGTCGGCGATGAAGGCGCACGAAGGAGACCAGGGAGAGCTGGGCGAGCCCTCGATCCTGAAGCTGCTGGAGGCGCTGGACAAGAGCATACCTGAGCCGAAGCGCGAGACGGACAAGCCGTTCCTGATGGCGGTCGAGGACGTGTTCTCGATCACGGGTCGGGGCACGGTGGCTACCGGCCGCGTGGAGCAGGGGAAGATCAAGGTAGGCGACACGGTCGAGATCGTGGGGATCAGGGAGACGTCGTCCTCGGTGGCTACGGGTCTGGAGATGTTCCGGAAGCTTCTGGACGAGGCGATGGCGGGCGACAATATCGGCATGCTGCTGCGCGGGGTGGAGAAGGACCAGATCGAGCGGGGGCAGGTGATAGCGGCGCCGAAGACGATCACGCCGCATAAGAAATTCAAGGCCGAGGTGTACGTTCTGACGAAGGAAGAGGGCGGGCGGCACACGCCGTTCTTCAAGGGTTATAAGCCGCAGTTCTTCTTCCGGACGACGGACGTGACTGGGGCGATCATCCTGAAGGACGGGGTAGAGATGATCATGCCAGGCGACCACACGGAGATAACGGTGGAGCTTATCTCGCCGGTGGCGATGACGAAGGGACTGCGCTACGCGATCCGCGAGGGCGGACATACCGTGGGCGCGGGCGTGGTCACTGAGATAATAGAGTAAAGCGTGAACAGCGGACGGGGAAGGGGGGGCGCTTCACGGTCCGCATCGTACGCGACTAAAAAAGGAAAATATGGCAGAGAGAATAACTATCACGATGGGCTGCACGGTCTGCAAGAACAAGAACTATCATTTTTCCCGGGGCAAGAAGAAGGAATTCAAGATAGAGCTTTCAAAGTTCTGCAGGGCCTGCGGCAAGAAGACGCTGCACAAGGAAGTAAAGGCCTGAGGGTCCGGCCCGGACTTTTGAATATTGCTGGGAGCGTCGGTTAACTGGTAAACCAGCGGTCTCCAAAACCGCGACTGAAGGTTCGAGTCCTTCCGCTCCCGGAACGGATCTGCGGTGTCCGGCAGGAGTTAATCTGACAGGCGTGCGGGGAGCATGGATATTATGGATAAGATCAAAGGCTTTCTGAAAGAGGCGTATCAGGAACTGGTAAAGTGCACCTGGCTGCCGCGCAAGGACGTGGTGCGCTCCACCTTTGCCGTGAGCATGGTCGTGATCCTGGTCGCGATCTACGTCAGTTTCGTGGATTTCGTTCTGTCGATCGGTCTCGGCAGCTTCCTGGGAGGTCGCTAAATGGCAAAAGGGTGGTACGTGATCCATACGCGCACCGGATTCGAGGAGCGCGTCCATAAGATGCTCCAGCATAAGCTGGATACGAACGAGCTTACCGGCAAGCTTTTCCAGGTGCTGATACCGACCGAAGACATCGTTCAGGTGAAGAACAACAAGAAGATAGTCAGCAAGCGGAAGTTCTTCCCCGGTTATGTGCTCGCGAATATAGAGCTGGACAACCAGACCTATTGGGCCATAAGGGGCATCCAGGGCGTGTCCGGCTTCCTGGGCGATCCCAAGCCGGCGCCTATGGACGAGGGCGAGGTGCAGCAGATCCTTGAACTCGTCAATACCGCCGGGCTGGAAAAGCCGAAACCCGCGGTGCAGTTCGAGAAAGGCGAGAGCGTGCGCATAATAGAAGGGCCGTTCAAGCATTTCATGGGAATAGTGGAAGAGGTCAACGAGCAGAAGGCCAAGATAAAGGTCACGGTGACCGTCTTCGACCGCCCCACTCCGGTGGAGCTGGATTTCCTGCAGGTTGAGAAGGCATAGGAGAGGCAATATGGCTAAAGCAAAAGTTGTAAAAACGATGATAAAGCTGCAGATCCCGGCCGGCGGGGCGAATCCCGCTCCTCCGGTGGGCCCCGCGCTGGGCCAGCACGGCGTGAATATAATGGATTTCTGCAAGCAGTTCAACGAGAAGACCAAGAAGCTGGAGCAGGGCGTTCCGATCCCGGTGGTCATCACCGTTTTCGAGGACAGGACCTTCACCTTCATAACGAAGATGCCGCCCATGTCGGCCCTGATAAAGAAGGCGGCCGGCCTTGCCAAGGGGTCGGGCGAGCCTAATAAGACCAAGGTCGGCAAGATGACGCTCAAGCAGGTGGAGGAGGTCGCCAGACAGAAACTGGTGGACCTGAACACCAAGGACGTCAAACAGGCCATGGAAATGGTGAAGGGCACCGCCCGCTCTATGGGCGTGGATGTGGTGGAGCAGTAGGCGTAAAGAGCGGAGGAGTTCGCTCTAAACCTTCACGCTTTATGCTTAGCGACGCAGAGGGAGCCTTGTCCGAAAGGAAGGCGCCGGAACCTCAAGGAGACGAAACGTATGGGTAAAAGACTGGAGAATATAAAGAAAGGGGTGGACCTTTCCAAGAAGTACAGGGTCGAAGAAGCGGTGGCGATCATAAAGAAGAACGCCAGCGCCAAGTTCGACGAGACCGTAGAGGTCCACATGAAGCTCGGCATAGACGTGAAACATTCCGATCAGCAGGTGCGCAGCACCGTCAATCTTCCCCACGGCACCGGAAAGACCAAAAAGGTCTCGGTCATAGCCAAGGGCGAGAAACTCAAAGAGGCCGAGGCGGCCGGAGCCGACCGCGTCGGCGGCGCGGAACTGATCGATACGATATTCAAAGGCGAGATAGATTTCGACGTCCTGGTGATCACTCCTGACATGATGAAGGACGCTGCCAAGCTCGGAAAAGTCCTGGGTCCGAGAGGCCTGATGCCCAATCCGAAGAGCGGGACCGTCACTTTCGACCTGGAGAAGACGGTGAAGGAACTGAAGGCCGGCAGGATAGAGTTCAAAGCCGACCCGCAGGGAATAGTGCACGTTCCGGCCGGCAAGGCCTCCTTTCCGGAGAAGAACCTGGCCGACAACGTCCAGAGCGTGATAGACGCGGTGGTCAAGGTGAAGCCGTCATCTTCGAAGGGCGTCTATGTGCAGTCGGTGTACCTGTCTTCCACCATGGGTCCCGGGATCCAGGTGGAATTAGCCGCCAAAGCCTGAGCCGTACGCGGCGGCGGGAGACTGTCGCTTCCGTGTAAATGGCGCTTGATGACCGGGAGCCGGAGCCTGGGCGCGCGACTAAGCGCGCCGGGCTCCGCGGATGGTTCCCTGGCATCCGCAACTTCCATCCGTTCCGATCTTCCGGGTCGGAGCGACAAGGAGTAAGCATGCAAAAACTCAGGGTCTTCGCCGTCACGCTCCTTTACGCCGCGCTTTCAGCCGGCGCCGCCTTCGCCGGGGAGGCCGACCTTCGGATCCCGGACCTCGCTTCGGTCTCTTTCCTCGGGATCTCCGGACATCATCTGCTGCTCTGGGGCATGGGCATATGCGTGCTGGGCATAGTTTTCGGCCTGGTCCAATCGGTGCAGCTTTCCAGGCTTCCTGTCCACGGGGCGATGCGCGAAATTTCCGAGCTCATCTACGAGACCTGCAAGACCTATCTTATAACGCAGGGGCGCTTCCTCGCCGTGCTCTGGACCTTCATCGCCGCCATCGTGGTCTGGTACTACAGCCTTAATCCGGGCATGACGGCGTTCAAGATCTTCGTGGTCGTGCTGTTCTCGGTGATAGGCATACTCGGTTCCTATGCCGTCGCGTGGTTCGGCATACGGATAAATACCTACGCTAATTCCCGCACCGCTTTCGCCGGGCTGAAGGGCCTGCCGTATCCCACGATGGCTATCCCCCTCAAGGCCGGGATGAGCATCGGCATGCTGCTGATAAGCGTGGAGCTGGTGCTGATGCTCGGCATTCTCCTCTTCGTTCCGGGGGACTACGCCGGTCCCTGCTTCATAGGCTTCGCCATAGGCGAGTCCCTGGGCGCCGCGGCGCTCAGGATAGCCGGCGGTATATTCACGAAAATAGCGGATATCGGCTCCGACCTGATGAAGATAGTCTTCAAGATCAAGGAGGACGACATCAGGAACCCGGGCGTAATCGCCGACTGCACCGGTGATAACGCCGGTGATTCAGTCGGACCCACGGCCGACGGCTTCGAGACCTACGGCGTCACCGGGGTGGCGCTCATCACTTTCATCCTGCTGGCCGTCTCTCCCTCCGTCTTCATGGCCGGCGGCGTTCCGGAGGAGGCGGCCGGGGAGCTTGCCAGAACGGCGCAGATACAGCTGCTTGTGTGGATATTCGTAATGCGCATAGGCATGATAGTCACCAGCGCTTTCTCGTACTGGCTGAACATGGCGATAGCGCGCGCGATGTTCGGCGGGGCGAAAAAAATGAACTTCGAGCACCCGCTCACCATGCTGGTCTGGCTGACCTCGCTCATCTCCATCGCGATGACGTACCTGCTGAGCTACCTGCTGGTGCCGGCGCTCGGCGACGGGACGCTTTGGTGGAAACTGTCCACTATAATCACCTGCGGCACGATAGCGGCGGCCCTTATCCCGGAACTGGTCAAGGCTTTCACCTCGGTGAACTCCGGGCACGTGCGCGAAGTGCTTACGGCCTCTAAGGAGGGCGGTCCCTCGCTCAACGTGCTGTCCGGGCTGGTCGCCGGTAATTTCAGCGCCTACTGGATGGGCATGGCCATAGTCTTCCTCATGGCCGCCGCCTACGCCGTCTCCACCATGGGGCTGGGCGAGCTGATGCTGTCCCCGGCTATTTTCGCTTTCGGCCTGGTGGCTTTCGGCTTCCTCGGAATGGGCCCGGTCACGATAGCGGTGGATTCCTACGGTCCGGTGACCGATAACGCGCAGTCCGTGTACGAGCTCTCCGCCATCGAGTCCGTGCCCGGCGTCCGGGAGGACATAAAGAAGGAGTACGGCTTCGACGCGGATTTCGTGAACGCGAAACGTTTCCTGGAAGAGAACGACGGGGCCGGAAATACGTTCAAGGCCACGGCCAAGCCGGTCCTGATCGGCACCGCAGTGGTGGGGGCGACGACGCTTATTTTCTCCATCATACAGCTGCTTCAGGCCAAGTTCGGCACCTCGGGTCCGGCCGGGATATACGAAGGGCTTTCTATCATGAACCCTCTGTTCCTGCTCGGCCTCGTAACCGGCGGGGCGGTGATCTTCTGGTTCGCGGGGGCCTCCATGCAGGCCGTGACGACCGGAGCTTACCGCGCGGTCGAGTTCATAAAGAAGAACATAAAACTGGACGGAGGGGGAGAGCGGGCTTCGGTCTCCGATTCGAAGAGAGTGGTGGAGATCTGCACCCAGTACGCCCAGAAGGGCATGTTCAACATCTTTCTCGCGGTCTTCTTCTCCACGCTGGCTTTCGCCTGCGTGGACCACTATTTCTTTATAGGGTATCTGATCTCCATCGCCATATTCGGGCTTTACCAGGCTATCTTCATGGCCGACGCCGGCGGCGCGTGGGACAACGCCAAGAAGCTGGTGGAGACGGAACTCAACATGAAGGGCACGCCGCTCCATGACGCCACCGTGGTCGGCGACACCGTCGGCGACCCCTTCAAGGATACGTCTTCGGTGGCCATGAACCCCATTATAAAGTTCACCACCCTCTTCGGACTGCTGGCGGTGGAACTGGCCATTACGCTGGCTCCGTCGGTGGCCCGGACGCTGGCCCTCGTCTTCCTGCTGATCGGCCTGTCTTTCGTATGGCGGTCTTTCTACTCCATGCGCATAACCAGCGGCGAGGCCAGGTAGGGGCGGTTCGACCGTCAGGACCGGGGGCTTTCCCCGCCCCGGTCCCGCGCGGTCTCCGTTCTTCTGTCGCGGTCGGGATGCAGGAATGTTATACGCTCTGATCTTCGGCCTTGCACTGTTCTCCGTTATTTTCATGGTCAGCATGCCGGTCCGGGGCTCCGGGAAATGGGCCTCCGGGACGCCGGAAACCCTCGAGTTCTCCTTCTCCGCAGCGTCCGCTCTTTCGGACCTTTTCAGAAAGCAGGCCTCCTTTCTCCTGTACGCGGCGACGGCGGCGGCCGCCCTGATCCCGTGCCTTTTCCTTGTTTTCAGACCTCCGGAGGGCCGAGCCGCTATGGCCACCTTCGCGTTCGTCTCCGGAGTCGGTTTTCAGACGGGCGCTTTTTTCCTCTATCTTCGGTCCCTCTCGGCCGGGCTTAAGGAGGCGGCCTACGGCCTGAGGCTCTCCGTCCGCGAGGCGTCGGATGCGGCCATGCGCAGGGCGGGGATATCATCGGTCCTCACGCTCGGCATGGGGCTCGCCTGGACGGTTTTCGTATTCCTTATAGCTGGCGGCCGGCATGACGCGCGGGGGGCCGCCGCCGGGACCGCCGGTTTCTGCCTGGGGTCCGCTTTCACGGCTTTGTTCCTGAGGCTGTCGGCCCGGTACGCCGCGGCCGGCCCGTCGCCATCCACGCCTGAACTCAAGGACGCGCCGCGCGCCGCGTTCCTTGGAGCGGACGTGCTGGATTGCGCGGCGGCTGAAAGCGTGGCCGCCATGACGCTCGGCGCCGCCCTTTGGCCGGTATACGGCCCGAAGTCGGCGCTCTTCCCTCTGTTCGCGCGTGCCTGCGGGCTGGCCGCCTGCGCCGCAGGGGTGATGACCGTCCGCCGTTCGGCCGAGGGCGAGACGGCCCGGCGTATGGACACGGGCCTGGCGGCCGCGGCCGGGGCGGCTATCGCCGGCTTGTTCCTGGGCT
Organism: Elusimicrobiota bacterium; assembly: GCA_022703115.1. Taxonomy (GTDB): domain Bacteria; phylum Elusimicrobiota; class Elusimicrobia; order Elusimicrobiales; family UBA9959; genus YA12-FULL-51-18. The sequence continues at coordinate 5,204 of JAKLEK010000024.1, read as the reverse complement.
GCTTTTTTCTGCTGGATGGGGACATGTGGCTTTTCGCGGCTTCGGCGCTGGGGCTCGTTTCCGCCGGCCTGTACGTCTTTCACGCCCGCTATCAAGCGGCATACAGGGCCATGTTCCCGCCGCTTTCCGAGGCGGGGGACCTCTCCGCCGGCCTGGCGGGAGCGGCTGCGCCGGCCGTTCTGACGGCTTTCGCGGTCCTTGGTTCCTATTATTGCGGCGTCCGGGGCCTGGAGCGTCACATCTTCGGAGGGACCCTCGGGGAACCGGCCTGCGGGCTTTTCGGCATAGGCATGGCCGTTACCGGGGCCCTTTCCATTTCCGGCTACGTTCTCGCGCTTGGAGGGTTCGGCGACATAGCCCGGCGCGTCCGGGACCTGTACGAGGCTACGCCGCAGACGGAGAGTTACAGAAAGGAAAGCGAGGAGTTCTCGGAAACCGGTCAGCTGGGCTCGGATACGGCGTCCGGATATGCCGGCGCCGCCTCCTTGCTCGCGTCCGCGGCGCTGCTTGCGGCGTATATCGGCGAGAGCGCGCGCATCTTACGCTCCGGGGCCGGGTTCCCCTGGATAGAATCGATCTCCGTCGCGACGGCCGGCGCCGCCCTGCCCTACGTCTTCGGGGCCTTATATCTCGGCGGTCGCGCGCGGGACGGAGGCGGCCGGGGCGCGCTGCCGGCGTCCATCCTCGCCGCGCTGTCGCCCGCCCTCGTCCTGCCCGCGGCCGCCCTTGTTTTCAAGGGCTCCGGGCACGGTCCGGAAGCGGTCTCGGCTATACTGCTGTCAGGGATCGCCGGAGGCTGGCTTTTTTCGGCCTTTATCGGGAAAGCCGCCGGAGCCCGGAGGATGAGTCCCCCGTACGGAACCGCGGGAGCTTCGGAGCGGGCGCTCCTGATGGAGCTCCCGCCGCTGCTGAACGCTTTCCTGCGTCTGCTGCCGGCCATGGCGCTGGCGCTGGCTCCGCTGTTCGCCCGGGGATAGCTTATGTTCTTCATCAAGAAACTTCTGACCCCTTTTCTGGTCCCTCCTGGGATCTTCGTCGCGTTCGCTCTCTGCATGGCCGCCGTCCGGTCGGGGAAGGACAAAGCCCGCGCCCGCTTCTGGGCCGCTCTGGCCCTGCTGCTCTGGGGCGCGGCCCTGCCTCCGCTCGGGACTATGGCGCTTTCGGGACTGGAATACGCTTATCTGCCGCCTTCCCGGGCGGAGGCGGACGCGATAGTGGTGCTGAGCGGAGGGGTGCGAGAAGGCGCCCCGGAGCCGTTCGGCGGTCCGGCGCTTTCCGACGTCTCCGCCGAGCGGGCGACGGAAGCTTTCAGGATATACCGGAAGCTCGGGCTTCCGCTCGTAGTCACCGGCGGAGCGGTATTCTCCGGAAGTTCCGAAGCGGCGGCGATGAAGTCCTACCTGGTCAGTCTTGGCGTGCCGGAGAGAATGGTGTTCACCGAGGAGAAAGCGCGGGATACGGCGGAGAACGCCAGGTTCTCCAAACGCCTCTGCGACGAGAAGGGCTTCAAGCGCGTAATTCTGGTCACTTCCGCGTATCACATGCGCCGCGCGGTATGGAGTTTCGAGAGGGCCGGTTTCACCGCCCTGGTCCCGTGGCCGTCAGGCTACAGGACGGCCCCGGAATGGCGCTGGCATTGGACGGACTGTCTGCCTGGTTCCTTCGATCCGCTGCGGATGGCCGTCCAGGAACGTATCGGACTGCTGTTCTACCGTTCGTCCATGTGATGGTCCGCCCGTAAACCTTGAATTTGACTAAAGGGGGCAAAGTTTGTAAATTAACCTGTCGCCGGACGGCGGCGGTAAGTTTTTCCAGGCATTTTTGTCTGAAGAGAGGGGAGATAATTGTACTACGATAACAAGCGGATAAGGATAAACCGGTATATAAACGTGGCGCAGGTAAGGCTGATAGCGTCCGACGGGACCATGATCGGCATAAAACCGATATTGGAAGCTCAGAACATGGCCAGATCGGCCGGGCTGGACCTGGTCGAGATAGCTCCGATGGCCAATCCGCCGGTCTGCAAGATAATGGATTTCTCGAAGTATCTCTACGAGCTGGACAAGCAGGCCCGGGAGAACCGTAAGAAACAGAAGGCCGGTGTCCTGAAGGAGATACGCCTGAACCCGAGGATAGCCAAACACGACCTTGAAACCAAGATAAGGCATATAGAGACTTTCCTGAAAGGTCAGAACAAGGTGCGCGTGACCGTGGTGTTCCACGGCCGCGAGAATCAGCACCGCAACCTGGGCGAAGAGATCCTGATGAACGTGAAGAACACCCTCGCTCCGGTGGGAGTGGTGGAGGGGCGCACGCAGATGATGGGCAACAGGATGAGCATAATGCTGACCCCTGTCCTGGCCGTTCCGGCCAAGGGTCCGGCGCCGGCGAAGCCCGCGAAAGCCCCGGCCGCGCCCCCGCCCCAGGCGCAGGGCAAGCCGTCCGTCCCCTGAGGCCCTGATTGCCTGAAAGGCTCGTTATTTAATATACTATCCTGAACGGAGCTATTATGCCCAAATTGAAAAGTCACAGCGGTGCGAAAAAAAGATTCCACAAAACCAAGAGCGGCAAGTGGCTTCACAGGAAGGCCGGCCGTCGCCATCTTCTGACCGGCATGTCGTCCAAGAGAAGCCGCTGGCTGGGCAAGTCGAAAGTGGAAGAGGCTACCAGCGCCGAAGGCAAAGTGCTGCGCAGCTATCTGCCGCATCAATAACAGACCCGCGGGCGGTCTAAGAGAGCGTGTCCGCTTCGTCCGGAGTCCGCGGCGGTACGTTCCGTCCGGTGAAAATATATGAGAATAAAATACAGCGTAGCTAGGAACAAGAGAAAGAAAAGGATATTCAAGCTGGCCAAGGGCTATTACGGGAACAAAAAGAACCGTCTCCGGATGGCGACCCAGCAGGTCAAAAAATCCCTTACCACGGCCTATGCCCACCGCAAGGACAAGAAAGGCGACCAGCGCCAGGTCTGGATAGTGCGCCTTAACGCCGCTACGCGCGAAGAGGGCATGACCTACAGCACGTTCATCAGCGGCCTCAAGAAGGCCAGCATACAGCTGAACAGGAAAATGCTTTCCGAGATCGCGATACGAGATCCCAAGTCGTTCACCAGGCTCATCGAACTGGCCAAGGCTTCCCTGAACAAAACGGCATGAACCGTGACGAATGGAAAGAGAAACTGTCCCTTATAAAGGACAGTTTCTTTTCCGCGCTTTCCCAGCCCGGCCCCGATAACGCAGAGGCGTTAAAGGTGGCGTATTTGGGAAGGAAGGGCGAGCTGTCCCTGCTGCTGCGCGACCTTAAGGATTTTCCAATAGAGGAACGCAAGGCCCTGGGCGCGCTTGGCAACGCGCTCAAGGCCGAGTTCGAAGCCGCTTTGGACGCGAAGGCAGGCGTCTCCGGCCGATTTGAGGCGAGGGATAAGTGCGCGGAGGACCTGACCCTGCCTGGCTATCCGTTCCCTAAAGGCGGGCTGCATCCTCTGACCGTGGCCGCCGCGAAGATGTGCGAAGGCTTCCAGAAGCTGGGATTCTCGGTCGCCGACGGACCGCTGATCGAGGAGGACCTTTTCAACTTCGAAGCTCTGAACTTCGCGCCCGACCACCCGGCCCGGGACATGCAGGATACTTTTTACGTGGACCTCAAGGACGCCCGCGGCAAGGACCTGCTCCTCAGGACGCATACCTCTCCGGTGCAGATACGCACCATGAAGAACACGGCCCCGCCCCTGCGCGTGATCTCGGCCGGCCGGGTGTTCCGGTCCGAAGCCGTCGACGCCAGCCATTCCTTCGTTTTTCACCAGCTGGAGGGTTTCGCCCTGGACCGGAACATCACCATGGCCGACCTCAAGTGGACCCTGGACGCGTTCATCAAGGACATGTTCGGTTCTTCGGCGAAGACCGCGTTCTCCCCGTCCTTCTTTCCTTTCGTGGAGCCTGGCGCGCAGGTGGCGGTCTCCTGCGTCTTCTGCCCCGGTTCCGGCGCCCGCTGCCCGGTCTGCAAGGGTACCGGCTGGATCGAACTGCTCGGGGCGGGGGTCATACATCCGAACGTGGTCAGGAACTGCGGCTACGATCCTGAACAGTGGAGCGGCTTCGCCTTCGGGGCCGGTGTCGAGCGTTTCGCGATGCTCCTTTACGGCATCAGCGATATGAGGACTCTTTACGAGAACGATCTGCGCGTGCTGAAGCAGCTTTGACGGGCATATGAAGATAATGTATTCCTGGCTGATGGAGTTCATCGACGCCCCGCTGGGCGTGGAAGACCTCGTCGCCAAGCTCAACCGTCTCGGCCTGAACGTCGAAGGGGTCGAAAGCACCGGCGCTTCCTTCTCCGGCGTGACGGTCGGAAGGATACTTTCCATAGGGAAGCATCCCAACGCCGATAAGCTTTCGCTCTGCGAAGTGGACCACGGCCAGGGCGTGACGAAGGTCGTTTGCGGCGCGAAGAACATCGCGGTGGGACAGAAGATCCCTTTCGCCAGGGTCGGAGCCTCCCTTTCCGGGATGGTCCTGAAGAAGGCCAAGATCCGCGGCGTGGAGTCCGAGGGGATGATCTGTTCCGCCGGAGAACTGGGCCTTAAGGGTTTCGATAATTCCGGGATACTTGTGCTTCCGGAGGACGCGCCCCTGGGCGCCGACGCCGCCGGGCTTTTCGGGAAGCCGGACCATATCCTGGAGGTCGAGGTCACTCCCAACCTGGCCTACTGCCTTTCCCATTACGCGCTGGCGAGGGAGCTGTGCGCTTTCTACGGGCTGCCCCTTAAACCGCCTTCGGTGCCGGAATTCGCCGCCGCCGGGACCGCCGTGCCCATAAAGATCGCTTCCCCGGACCTGTGCCGCCGTTATACCGGCATCGTGGTCGAGAACATCCTTCCCGCCGGTCAAGGCCGGCCCGCCGCCACCCCGGACTGGATGGCCGCCCGTCTGCGGGCCATGGGCGCTAATCCGAAGAACAACGTCCTCATAGACGTTTCCAATTACGTGATGTATGAGCTCGGTCAGCCGGCCCATTGCTTCGACCGGGCCAGGCTGTCCGGACCCGAGATAATAGTGCGTCCGGCCAGGGAGGGGGAGACCCTGCGGTCCCTGGACGGGCAGGACCTTAAGCTGGACGGGACCATGCTGGTGATAGCCGACAGGGACCGGCCGGCCGCGCTGGCGGGAGTGATAGGGGGCCTTGAGACCGCCGTTTCCGACGCTACTT
>JAKLEK010000239.1 GCA_022703115.1 Elusimicrobiota bacterium | reverse complement strand
TGGCGGATGATTGTGCTGGCCGGCCGCCCTGTTCTCGAGACTGGAGAGGGCGGTCCCCACGCTGGTGCCTATTGACGCCGTGCCCGCTACCAGGTACCGTCCGGCCAGGCCCGTCAGTTCGGTCCAGCCGGAGGGACAGGCGGCGTTCATGAACATCAGGGCGCCGGCCGGATAGGTCGTATTGCATGTCTGGGTCGGCGACAAGGCGCCGGCGTCGCTCAGGGACGCCACCTCGGTCCCGCCCGAATTGCGCCAGAGCTGGACCTTGCCTGAGCCGGTGGACTGGACGTCCAGCCTGGCGCCTGCCGGCGCCTTTCCCATGCCGGTAAGGCCGCCGGTAACGTTCAGAAAAATGCTCGCGCCGTTGCCCACCCATAAGGGGGAGGTTACCTGCACGTGTCCGTTTAAGTTGACCGCCTGGTTGGCCGCGACGTTCAGCGGGGGTCTGACATTGTATTCCGCCGCCGAGGCCTGGGTTCCCGGCAGGAGGGCGCACAGGGCCGCGCTCCGGCAAAGGAGTCCGAAAGAGCCGCGCATCGTCCGACCGTTCCCGCCTTGTCTCCGCATAAGCCGCCGTATCCTCTTAACTCCCGTTATCCGCCGTAACGCCGCTAATTCTTCTGGCACAGCCTGAACTGCACGTATGGCGCATTGGTCCCGGTCGTAGTGCAGCCGGTTTGCGCCGAGTTCGATACCGTAACGCCTGAGTTGGCGGAGCCTGTGCTGGCGTCGGACGTGTTGGTCGGGTCCGCGGTGCCGTCGCTGACGCCGGGAAAGGTGTGCTTCACCGAGGTCGCGTGGTTGTGCGAGTTGTTGCTGATGGAATGGTTATGCAGCCCGACCGACCTGTTCTCCAGATTGGAGAGCGCGGTGCCGACGCTCGTGCCTATGCTCGCCGTGGCCGCGACCAGGTAGCGGCCGGCCAGGCCCGTAAGTTCGGTCCAGCCGGAGGGACAGCTGGTGTTGAAGAAAGCCACCGACCCGGCGACGGCTGGAGAACCGGTGGAGGCCGGGGTCGGGCTGAGCTGCCCGGCGTCGCTCATGTTCGCCACCTCGGTTCCGCCCGAATTGCGCCAGATCTGGACCTTGCCGGAGCCGGAGGAGGTAACGTCCAGCCTTGCGCCGGAGGGGGTATTGGCCAGGCCTATCAGATTGGTCGTTTCCAGGGGGTAGAAGTAGTTGGAGCCCCAGTTTAGTACGAAACCGGCGCCTGCGGCGACGGTCGTCGGGCCCTGGAAGGTTGCCAGGCCGGTGGCTCTCAACGGCGCCATGACCCTCAGCTCGGCCGCGAAAACGTCGCGCAAGGCCCAGGCCGCCAGTGATACTGCCGTCGCGGCGGCGATGAGCGTTATTCTTTTTCGCATAACGGAATTGCGTCCCAAAACCGATTCTATATTATGCCCGTATACCTGTCAATCCGCCTGACCGCCGCGGTCGCGATTATAAGTATATTTTAGCACGAACCGGCCCGGAATCCCGAAGTAAATACGAATTCCGCGGCCTCCCGGCCTCCTTCCGTCAGCGCCGCCCGCGCGCGGCCTTCGCCATAGTGTCATCGTAGTATATCACCGGGAAATCGGGCCTGCTCCTAAGTATCCGGCGGTATTCCGCTATGGCCTCTTCGCGCCGTCCCAGTACGGCCAGGGCAAGGGCCAGGTTATTGCGGACATCCAGGTCGTCCGGCCTCAGGCGGGAAGCCGCGCCGTAATGCGGCAGAGCCTCCGCCACCCTGCCCAGCACGGAGAGCGCTACCCCCAGATTATTGTGCGCCTGCGGATATCCGGGCCTCAGCCGCAGCGCCTCGCGGTACCGCGCCATGGCCTCCTCCGTTCTGCCGAGGCCGGCCAGCGCCAGTCCGAGATGATAGTGAGCCTCCGGAAAATCCGGTTTAAGGCGCAGCGCCTCCCGGTAATGCTCCATGGCCTCGTCCATTCGTCCCGAGGCGGCCAGCGCCAGGCCGAGATTGTTGTGCGCTTCCGGATAGTCCGGGTTGATGCGCAGGGCCTGCCTGTAGCGCGCCGCGGCTTCCTCCCTTCTTCCGAGAGCCGACATGAGTATGCCGATATTGTTGTGCGCCTCCGGGTAATCCGGCAGGAAGCGCAGCGCCTCCCGGTGATGATACAGCGCTTCTCCGGTCCTGCCCAGGGCGGCCAGGGCGACGCCCAGATTATTATGCGCTTCCGGCGAATTCGGTTTTAACAGCAAAGCCATGCGGTAGCGCTCCGCGGCTTCCTCCCGCCTGCCGAGGCCGTATAACGCGTTGGCGGTATTGGTATGCGCTTCGGAAAAGTCCGGTTTGACGCGCAGCGCCGCCTCGCAGTGAGCGAGGCCTTCTTCATACTTGCCCCGCTCGACCAGCATCCCGCACAGGCTGACCCGGGCCTTCCATGAGCCCGGATCGGCCGCCAGGGTATGCTCCCATAGGGACATCGAATCCAGCCAGAACCCCTGCTGACGCCAGGTGAGCGCGGCCAGCAGGACCGGTACGGCGCATGCGGCGGCCAGCAGCCGGGTCCGCGCCGCTCCCGCGGCGGAACGCCATACCCGGAGTACGCCCGCCCCGGCCAGCGCGAAGAATCCGAGGCAGACGATGTACGCGTAACGGTCGGCGGCCCAGTATTCGTTCACCTTGATGAGGCCCAGCATCGGCCAGACTGTCAGCAGGTAATAGGCCCAGGCCGCGGTAAAGGCCGGAACGCGGCGGCGCAGCGCCAGCGCGGCCGCCGTCAGTCCCGCCGCCGCCGTTCCCGCGGCTAACATCCGCCAGCCGGAAATGGCGTCGCCCGCCGGGAACCAGTAGAACGGGATAAGGCCGGACGGCAGAACGGCTTTCAGGGGATAGAACGCCAGGCCGTAAAGGACCTGGG
>JAKLEK010000238.1 GCA_022703115.1 Elusimicrobiota bacterium | reverse complement strand
TACTCGCGGCATTACGGGTTCTGCATGGAAACGCAGCACTTCCCCGATTCGCCGAACCGGCCCGCGTTCCCGTCCACCATTCTCAGGCCGGGCGAGAAGTATCAGCATACCTGCATTTACAAGTTCGGCGTGAAGTGACGCCGTCGCGGCCCGGAAGGGCGGCGATACCGGCGGCGTAAGTCGTGCCGCGGCCCGATTCCGCGCGGCCGTCGCGCCGCCGGGGCTTTTACGGGGGCGTTCGCCCCCGGTCAGCGGCGGTAAAGGAGGGTTTTATGCGTTTATGCAAGGCGTCGGCCGCCTGCGCGGCGATACTGTCCGTCCTGTTCGGTTCCGGAGGGCCGGCCTTCTGCGCCGGTTACGCTCCGGTAACCGGCCGCATAATGACCCGCTGGGCCGCCGACGTAAGACCGGACGGGGTCCTGCCCGAATATCCGCGTCCGCAGATGGAGCGGGCGGACTGGCTGAACCTCAACGGGCTCTGGGATTACGCCATAACTCCGAAGGACTCTCCGCGGCCGGCCGCATTCGAGGGGAAGATCCTGGTGCCCTTCGCCGCCGAATCTGCGCTGTCCGGAGTAGGCAGAACGGTCGGAGAGAAGAACGCGCTCTGGTACGAGCGCGAGTTTTCGGTCCCGGCCGCCTGGAAGGGGAAACGGGTGCTGCTCCACTTCGGCGCCTCGGACTGGGAGACGACGGTCTCGCTTAACGGCCGAAAGCTCGGTTCGCATAAGGGCGGTTACGACGCTTTCTCGTTCGATATAACCGGGGCGCTGAACAAGAAAGGCCCGCAGAAGCTTACCGTGCGCGTCTGGGACCCGACCGACCGGCATACTCAGCCGCGCGGGAAACAGGTCGACGAGCCGGGCGGCATCATGTACACCGCCGTGACCGGCATATGGCAGACGGTCTGGCTGGAGCCGGTGCCTAAAGCTTATATAGATTCCTTCAAGATAACGCCCGACATCGACGCCGGCCTGGCCTCGCTCGAGGTCTCGGTCGCCGGTTCCGCCGAAGGATACTCGGTGGAAGCCTCGGTCAGGGACGGAGATTCCGAGGTCGCGCGCGCGGCGGGCCGAGCCGGGGAGCGGATAACGCTGCCGGTGAAGTCCCCCAAATTGTGGTCGCCCGACGCCCCCTTCCTCTACGGACTGGAAATAACGCTGAAAGCCCGCGGCGGGAAGGCGGATTCGGTGAAGGGCTATTTCGGCATGCGGAAGATCTCTCTCGGCAAGGACAAGGACGGGATCACCAGGATAATGCTCAACAACGAATTCCTGTTCCAGTTCGGGCCGTTGGACCAGGGCTGGTGGCCGGACGGGCTTTACACCGCGCCGACGGACGAGGCCCTGCGCTACGATATAGAGTTCACGAAGAAACTGGGATTCAACATGGCCCGCAAGCATGTGAAGACCGAGCCGGCCCGCTGGTATTACTGGTGCGACAAGCTGGGCCTGCTGGTCTGGCAGGACATGCCGAGCGGCGATAAATTCATAGGCGCGAAGGACCCCGATATAACGCGCGCGGCCGGCTCCGCCGAGCAGTACAGGCTGGAACTGGACAGGCTTATCGCGACTCACTTCAACCATCCCAGCATAGTGGTCTGGGTGCCGTTCAACGAGGGTTGGGGGCAGTTCGAGACGGCCGCTATCGCGGAGCGCGTGAAGAAAGCGGACCCCTCGCGGCTGGTGGACAGCGTGAGCGGCTGGGCGGACCGGGGCGTGGGGGACATGCACGACATCCACGTCTATCCCGGGCCCGATATGCCGGCGCCGGAAGAGAAGCGCGCCTCGGTGCTCGGCGAGTTCGGCGGGCTCGGCCTGCCGGTGCAGGGGCATACCTGGCAGGACAAAAAAAACTGGGGATATCAGAATTTCAAGGACGCGGAGGCCCTCGCTTCCGCCTACAGCGGCCTTATCGGCAAACTGCGCCCCATGGCGGCCCGGGGCCTTTCCGCCGCGGTCTACACCCAGACTACGGACGTGGAGATAGAAGTGAACGGGCTGACGACCTACGACAGGGCCGTGGATAAGATGGACCCGGCGGAGATCGCGGCGATAAATAAGGGTTATTACCGCCCTGTCATAGAGGCGGGGAACGACATATTCATCGATTCGCTGGAGGTCAGGATCACGGACCTCAGCGGTTCGGGCGAGATACGCTATACCACCGACGGGACGCGCCCGTCCGCCGGCTCGGCGCTCTATAAGGGGCCGTTCCCGCTGACCGCTACGGCCGTGGTGAAGGCCAGGACGTTCTGGCCGGACGGGCACGAGAGCGGGGAGGCCTCTTTCTCCGCGGTGAAAAAGGTCCCGTCGCCGGCGGCCGCGGTAAAGGGCGCCGCCCCGGGCCTGAAGTACGAGTATTTCGAGTACCTGAAGGGCGAAGTCTCTAGCGTGAACGATCTCAGGAAGCTGCAGCCGAAGATGACGGGCACGACGGACGTTCCCGGCATCTCCAAAGCGCCGGCGGCCGAGTTCTTCGGCCTCACGTTCGAGGGCTTTATCGATATTCCCCGCGCCGGGGTCTATACGTTCCATACTACCTCGGACGACGGCAGCGTGCTGTACGTGGACGGCGCCCAGGTCGTGGCCAACGATTATTTCCAGGGAATGACCGAGCGCTCCGGTTCGGTGGCGCTCAAGGCCGGGATGCACCCTATAAGGGTGGAGTACTTCCAGGGGGCCAGAGGGGCCGGCCTGGAGGTAAGGTACGAAGGGCCGGGAACCGGGAAACAGCTTATACCCGCGGGGATACTGTTCCACTGAGCGGCCGGTACGATGAAACACAATCACGAGAGAAGATGGCACCCCCTGCTGAACGAGTGGGTGATCCTGTCCGCCAGGACGGCGGACAGGCCCTGGTCCGGCGACAAGGTGC
>JAKLEK010000237.1:1245-2894 GCA_022703115.1 Elusimicrobiota bacterium | reverse complement strand
CCTGGCGGCCTGGGTCGCGCGATTGAACTTGCTGTCCCTGAAATTGCGCCCGCCTATCATGGCCTTTATGGCGCCGGTCTTCACGTCCAGGATGACGAAAGCGCCCTGCAGCGTCCGCGCCGGGCCGGAAGATGCGTCCACGCCGTCCTCTCCGCCGGGCTTGGAACGGGAAGTGTCGGCGTCGTACTTCGCCAGGTACTTCTCCATTACGTCTTCCGCCGGCACCTGCATAGAAAGGTCCAGGGTGGTATAGATCTTCATGCCGCCCTGCCATAGCTGTTTGTAACCGTATTTCGGTTCCAGCTGCTGGCGCACGTACTCCACGAAATACGGCGCGTGGGCCGACAACAGAGCGGATTTCTCGGCCGGCAGCGGCGCCTTATTGGCCTCCTCCATCTCCTTGCGCGTAATGTAGCCCTCCTCCACCATCCGCTCCAGGACCAGGTAGCGCCTCAGCCTGGCCCGGTCCGGATTGGAGAAGGGCGAGAATCTGCCGGGGTTGGGTATGATGCCGACCAGGAGCGCGCACTCCGGCAGGGTCAGCTCCTGCACGTTCTTGCCGAAATAGAGCTTGGCCGCCGACTGGACGCCCCACACGGAACCCAGGTATATCTGGTTCAGGTAGAGTTGCAGGATCTCCTGTTTGGAGAAATTGCTTTCTATCTGAAGGGCCAGGACCATCTCCTTGATCTTGCGCACCACGGTCTTCTCGGAAGTCAGGAAGATACCGCGCGAAAGCTGTTGGGTTATCGTGGACCCGCCCTGGGCCCGCCTTATGTGCACCAGGTCCCGGAGCAGAGCGCGGGCGATACCCTTGGGGGATACGCCCCAGTGTTTGAAAAAGTCGGTATCCTCCATCGCGATGACCGCGTTCTGGAGGTCAAGGGGGATGCTGCTCAGGGGCAGCATGGCCCGGTTCTCTATGGAGAACTCGGCTATCACCTGGTTATTGATATCGTAAACGTAGGTGGTGAGAGCGGGCTTGTACTCGTCCAGCTTGTCCACGGACGGGATGTCCGACAGGATCTTGCGCATTATAAGGGAAGCGCACAGTACCACCGCCGCGGCGGCCAGGGCCGCGGCGTAAACGGCCCTTGTCACCAGCTCCTCATGGGGCAGGGCGTGCAGGCGTTCAAGGAATTTCCGGACGGCTTCCATCATTAAGTGAGATTATATCAAAATGCGTGAGCGCGGGGTCCCCGGCCCCCCCGCTGCGGCGGGCGTTGAACGGCCGCGGCGAAAATGCTAAATTCAGGGTATGCGAACAAAACATCTGCTGCCCGTCGTTTTATCGGCCCTCGCGGCCGTCTCCTGCTCCAAGAGCGACGACAAGGTCATCGCCAAAGTGGGACCGGAAAAGATAACCGAATCATATGTGCGCCAGAAGCTGGAGGAGATAGCTCCGAACGCCCAAAATTACCTGGCCACCAGACCCGGCAGGAAACAGTTCCTGGACATTCTCATCAACGAGAAACTGATGATCCTGGCCGCGCGGAAAAGCGAGACCGCCCGCTCCGAAGAATACCGGAAGCGCGTGGACGCCATGGAACAGGACCTGAAGGCCAAACTGGCGTATTACAAGGACTACATGCTGGCCAAGATGTGGGTGGATGACCTTCGCCGCGACAAGATACTGGTAACGGACGAGG
>JAKLEK010000237.1:0-1238 GCA_022703115.1 Elusimicrobiota bacterium | reverse complement strand
AGCGTATTACAAGGACTACATGCTGGCCAAGATGTGGGTGGATGACCTTCGCCGCGACAAGATACTGGTAACGGACGAGGATGTGGCCGCTTACTACGAGAAGACCCCGTACGAGGTCGTGGTCGAGCACATCGTGACCCCGACCTACGAGGAAGCCGAGGCCGTGCTGAAGAAGGTGAAGGCCGGCGCCGATTTCTCCAGGACGGCCAAAGAGACCTCGCTGGACAAGGAGACCGTCCGGCTCCCGCCGGTGATGTACGGAGAATTCGTGCCGGAGCTGGAGGAAATGGCCTTCAAGATGCGCCCTGGAGAGATACAGGGCGTGGTCAAGACGGGACTGGGCTATCACGTCCTGAAGAAGATATCCCAGGTGAAGCCGCCCCTGGAGCGGGTCCGCGAGCGGATACGCCGTATCATTGAGAAGAAGAAATTCGACGCCTACCTGGCGCAGTTCCAGGACAAGGCCAAGGTGGAGGTTCTGGATGAAAACTATAAATAAAACCGCCGTCGCGCTCGCGCTCGCCTCTTTTGCGGCTGCGCCGCTGGCCGCCGCCGTGATGGACGAGATAGCCGTAAAGGTCAATAACGAGCCCATCATGATGTCCGAATACGCGAAGAAGAAGGAAATGCTCTCCGAGCAGTACCGCTCCGCGATGCCGGATTTTTTCAAGCAGAAGGACGCGCGGGAGCAGATAGACAAGGCGGCCCTCGACTCGCTCATAGACGAGGCGCTGCTCAGGCAGAAGGCGGACGCGCTGAAGATCAAGGTCTACGACCGCGAGCTGGACGCCGGCGTCTCCGAGGTCCGCAAGCGCTTTTCAAGGGACGCCAATAACGCTCCCCTCGGCGAGGCCGCGGCCGAGGAGGCCTTCGCCGCGGAACTGAGGAAAGAGAACCTCACGAGAGAACAGTTCCGCGAGCGCATTAAAAAGCAGCTGATGGTGCGCAAGCTGGTCGAGGAGAGCATCCGTTCCAAGGCGGAACCGCCCAAGGAAGAAGAGGTCAAGGCGTACTTCGAAAAGATCAAGGCCGCCGTCAACGACGACAAAGCCGTGTTCGCCGGCATGGACGAGGAGTCCGCGCAGGACCTTTCCGCGGTCGCGCAGCGCTTCAAGGAATTCACTTCGGAGAGGATACGGGTCCGCCACATCCTGTTCAAACTCGACCCCGCGGCCTCTCTGACCGACAAGAACGCGGCCCTGAAGAAAGCTGAAGATACGAAAAAACAGCTTGACGCC
>JAKLEK010000236.1 GCA_022703115.1 Elusimicrobiota bacterium | reverse complement strand
GCGTATCCAAGAAGGACGAGGCGCTGAAATACCGCGGCGAGATCGCCGCTGTCCTTACCTTTCCGGAACTCCGCGCCGTGCTCGCTTCCAAAGGCGTGCACGAGAACAACGCCCTGGACGCGCATTTCGACCCGCCGCATCCGGCCAGAGGGGTCCTCTATCCCCTCGGCGGCGGTCTCCTGGAAACGGCGGAGTTCGACGGCGACCTGATGAGCGGCCGTTTCATGACCTCCGAAGGCCTGGAGGATTTCACCGAGGCGCTGCGCAATCTGGAGCACGGGGACGTGGACGCGGACTTCCTGGACATCCTTTGCTGCAACGGCTGTCTTATGGGCCCCGGGGTCACCTCCCGGGTTTCCCGCTATTCCAGACAGGCCGTTCTGCGCCGTTACGCCCGCAAGAGCTACCATCGCATCAGGATAAACGAGTGGGAGGACGAGGTGCAGTCTTTCCGCAATCTGGATTATTCCGCCTCTTTCGCTCCGGAGGACAGGCGTCTCCAGGCTCCGGATTCGGAAGGGCTCCGGAACATACTGGCTGGCATGGGCAAGCAGAAGCCGGAGGACGAACTGAACTGCGGCGCCTGCGGCTATACCAGCTGCCAGGAGCACGCCACCGCCATCTACCGAGGACTGGCCGAGAGCGAGATGTGCCTCCCCTATACCATAGACAGGCTCAAAAAGACGGCCGGGGAACTGACGGATTCCTACAACCAGCTGGCCAAGACCCGCCAGGCGCTGATGCAGTCGGAAAAACTGGCCAGCATGGGGCAGCTGGCCGCGGGCGTGGCGCATGAGCTCAATAATCCTCTGGGCGTGGTGCTCCTCTACGCGCACCTCCTGGCTGAATCCTGTCCGCCCGATTCCCCGCTGGTCAAGGACGTGCGGATCATAACCGAACAGGCCGACCGCTGCAAGAAAATAGTCGGCGGACTGCTGAATTTCGCCAGGAAGAACAAGCCTCTCTTCCAGCCCGGTTCCCTGCGCCGGCTGGCGGAAGATTATTTCAGGAGCGCGGAGCTGCCGAAGAACGTGGAACTGGAGCTGCTCCACGAGGGCGAGGATAAGGAGGTCAGCATGGACGCCGACCAGATGGTCCAGGTGCTGTCCAACCTCGTCGCGAACGCGGTGGAGGCCATGCCCGGCGGCGGCAGGCTTTCCGTCAGGACGTTCTCCGCCGCGCGCCGCTGCGGTTTCAGCGTGGCCGATACCGGTTCCGGGATAAAGGAGGAGAACCGCAAAAAGGTCTTCGAGCCCTTCTTCACCACCAAGCAGATAGGAAAAGGGACCGGCCTGGGGCTCGCGGTGTCCTACGGCATAGTGAAGTCCCACCGGGGCGTCATCAATCTGGATACGCAGGCGGACCCGTCCAAGGGGCCTACAGGCAGCGTTTTCACCGTCCTCCTGCCCTCGCATGAACCCGGTCCCGCAGGCCCCGGGCATGAACGTCTTTCCGGAGAGGGGCACGCATGAGCGTCCATGAGCTGAAGGTCCTGGTGGTCGACGACGAGGAGGGGATGCGCTCCGGCGCGGAGCGCTCGCTGGCGTCCTTCCGCGTCCATCCGGAAGATTTTTCCGACACTGTCGGTTTCGAGGTCCGCTCGGAGGCGACCGGAGCCGGCGCCGCGGCGCTGATACCGGAATGGCGGCCCGATATCATTCTGCTAGACTATAAGCTTCCGGATATGACCGGCATAGACGTGCTGGCCCGCACCGAGGGGAAGCACGACGCCCAGATCATCATGATAACGGCTTTCGCCTCTCTGGAGGTTGCGGTAGCCGCGACCAAGCGCGGCGCTTTCGATTTTCTGGCCAAGCCGTTCACCCCGGAGGAGCTCAGGGAGATAGTGCAGAAGGCCGCGCGCCACGTCTACCTGCGCCGCAAGGCGCGTAAGCTGGAGGAGGAGAAGCGCCAGGTGCGGTTCGAGTTCATATCCGTGCTGGCGCACGAGCTTAAATCTCCCCTGGCCGCGGTGGAAGGCTATCTTCACATCATGAAGGAACGTCTTAAGGGGCCGGACCTCAAGGCATACGATCCGATGCTGGACCGCAGCGTGGCCAGGATCTGCGGCATGCGAAAGCTGGTGCTGGACATGCTGGACCTGACCCGCCTGGAATCAGGCAGAAAGAAGAGGGTCATAGAGCGAGTGGACCTGGCCAGGGCCGCCGCCATGGCCGTGGACGCGGTATCGGTCCGGGCCGCAGAAAAGAACGTTTCGATCGCGCTCAGGGCGCCGGCCGGGCTGGCCATGACGGCCGATCCCGGCGAGCTGGATATGGTCCTTTCCAACCTGCTGACCAACGCCGTGAAGTACAATAAGCCCGGCGGCAGGGTCGAACTGGAACTTTCAAGGGCCGGGGAAAGGACGGTCCTGGTGCGATGTTCCGATACGGGCATAGGCATGACCGAAGCGGAACGGTCGCGTCTTTTCGGAGAATTCGTCCGGATAAAGAACGAGCGCACCCGCGGCATAGAAGGCAGCGGTCTCGGGCTTTCCATACTTAAAAGGCTGGTATCTTTGTACGGCGGCAAGGTTTCGGTCAGTTCCAGTTACGGGGAGGGTTCCTGTTTCGAAGTTACCCTTAACGACGCCGAGGCGCCTGTGGAAGCCGTAGAGGCGGGGGAGAACTGAGGACATTATGCCGGCATCGCCTTCCGGCCATCAGGCCGGGCAAGTTAGAAATGACGACGTCGCGGACTTCCTGAACGACGCGGCGCTGTTTAGCGCTCTGTCCGCCGCGCCCGCTCCGGTCTCGCGCGTGCGCGAGATCCTGGCCAAGATCGAATACCACCTTGACCGCTATACCGAGGATATGACCTGAGGCAAAAAATTTTATGATATTGGTTTAGTATATAAACTATAACGATCAGATATCTGCGAGAGAACCGGAGGAACATATGGA
>JAKLEK010000235.1 GCA_022703115.1 Elusimicrobiota bacterium | reverse complement strand
ACGCCGATAACGAGGGCTTTCTCAGGAGCGACACCACTCTGGTGCAGATAGCGGGGCGCGCGGCTCGGAACCTCACCGGGGAGGTGCTGCTGTTCGCCGACAGGACCACGGATTCCATGCGGCGCGCGATGGAGGAGATGGACCGCCGGCGCGAGAAACAGCTGGCGTACAACAGGGAGCACGGGATAAAGCCGGAGACCGTGGTGAAGAAGGTGATGGATTACGAGGAGCTGCACACCAGGGAGAAAAGGGCCGCTTTCCGCCTGGTGGGGGCTGTGGCGTCCGCCGACGTGACGGGGAAGAACGCGGGCCGGATAATGAAAGAGCTGGAGCGGCAGATGCGGGAGGCGGCGGACAACCTGGATTTCGAACTGGCCAGGGAGCTTCGGGACCGGCTGTTCGAGATGCGGGACATGACCGCGGGCGGAAAGAAGGGCGGAAAACGCGGCGCCGGGCGCGGGAAAAAGCCGGAGGGAGCATGAAAACCCAGGTCGGAGTGATCGAAGGTTTCTACGGGGAGCCGTGGTCGTGGGAGGAGCGGGAAAGGTACGCCGCGTTCCTGGCCGGGAACGGGTTCGCTTTCTACATCTACGCTCCGAAGGCCGACCCATATATGCGCAAGAAATGGCGCGAGCCGATGCCCGCGGAGCTGGAAGCCAGGCTGGCGAAGCTCTCGGCGCGGTGCCGTTCGGAGGGGATCGAGTTCGGCGTGGGGTTCAGCCCGTACGAGATATATCTGTCGCCGTTCGACGCCGGCGCGAAGGCCCTGCTCCAGGAGAAGATAGACGCTTTCAACCGCATAGGCGTGGACAAGTTCGGCCTGCTGATGGACGATATGAAGGGGGACTCGCCGGAGCTGGCGCGGCGCCAGATCGAGATAGTGAACTGGGCGGCGTCCCGCTCTTCGGCGCGACAGCTGATTTTCTGCCCGACCTATTATTCTTTCGATCCGGTGCTGGAGAAGCTTTTCGGAAAGCGCCCGGAGGGTTATCTGGAGACGCTGGGGAAGGAGCTGGACCCGAAGGTGCGCCTGTTCTGGACCGGGGAACTGGTCTGCTCCAAAAGCTACGGCGTGGAGCATCTGCGCGCTATTTCCGGGACGCTGGGGCGCAAACCGTTCCTGTGGGACAATTACCCGGTGAACGACGGGCCCAGGATGTGCAAGTTCCTGCATCTGTGGGCGATGACGGGGCGGCCGGCGGCGATGGGGGAGTGGCTGGCGGCACATTCGGTCAATCCGATGAACCAGGCCGCGCTGTCCATGATACCGCTGCTTACCCTTAAGTCCAGTTACGAGCGCGGGGAGGCCTACGATCCGGATAAGGCGTTCCTGGAGGCGGCGGCCCTGGTGACCTGCCCGGAGATGGCGCGGCAGCTGGAGAAGGACCTGCCGGACCTGATGGACAAGGGGCTGGACCAGCTTTCGGAGGGGGAGCGGGCGCGGCTGAAGGGCGTCTACAGGCCGTATCTGGATTCCGGGACGAACCGGACGGCGGACGCGGCGAGGGAGATAACGGACTGGCTCGACGGACGCTATGTGGTGACCAAGGACCTTTTCCTCACGCAGTAAGTCGGGGCTGGCTGTTAGCTTGTAGCTATTAGCTGTTGGCTGTTAGCTTGTAGCTATTGGCTATTAGCTGAAATTTCTCCGTGACGGTTCGCTCCGCCAAATCCCCTGTCTCCCGCTCCATTTTAATTACTATGGTCTTATCCTTTCAAATGACCTTCCGGTAACGTCAAGATTTGTGTGTGATTTGGTTCGCGGGTCCTGCCAGGGGCCCGGAAAGCGGAACCGGCGTCGCGTACACCGTACGCGCGCCTCCGTTCCTCGGCCTCGGCGCTTACGTAAGCCTCGGCCTCCGGACGGTTCCGCTTTTCCGGTTCCCCTGTCTCCCGCTCCACTAAGGGGTTATTGCCTGTGCGCAGGGATAATAGGTAATATTTGTACGGATTTATAAGAATATCCGGAGGGAAAAATGATCCGCGCAATGGTTCTTGTTATGTGCATTTCCGCCGCGTCCGGCGTTTCGGCGCAGGAGGCCGGCGCCCCCGAGGGAGCGGCCGCTCCCGCCGTGCAGACGATCTCAGCCGACGCCGAGTGGGCTTACCTTAAGAAATGCGGCGAGGACAAGGACGACGAGGTCGCCGAGGCCGTGCTCCCGGACATAGAGACCTGGCTAGCCGCCCATCCCGACGCCGCCGACGCGCCCGAGGCCCAGCTCCTTAAGGCCAGGATACATCTGAGACTGGGCGACTACCGGGCCGCTATAGTGGACCTTCTCAAGCATCTTCAGGAATACCCAGAGGCCGTCTCCGGTCCTTCCGCCAGGAAACTTTTCACCGAGACCGTCGGCAAGAAGCTGGACGAAAAGAACGCGAAGATACTAAATGAAATAGCCAAGACCCCGGACGCCGCCGCGGACAAGGCCGCCAGGCTGGCCGACGCTTTCGGCAAGCTGGCCGCGCGCGCCGGAGAGGACTTCTACGAACCGCTGGTCGGGGAATTCCGCGCTTTCTTCGGCCGGTTCCTGTCCTATGCCGGCCGTGACGTGCTGCAGCTGGAGCTCGGCGACCTGCACGCGAAGAAGGGCGAATACCTGGCCGCCAAGCTGGCCTACGAAAAAGTTATACGCGTCTATCCGGGCAGCCTCTTCATGGCCACGGCCAAGAGGGCGCTGGGCGACGTGCTGGCCAACAACCTTAAGGAGTACGACGCGGCCATTAACGTCTATCAGGACGTGGCGTCCTCCTATCCCGGCACCGAAGAGGCCTGGGCGGCGTACGTCCAGCTCTCGAAACTGCCGGAGCGTCAGAAAAAATACGCGCTGGCGGTGGAGATACACGAAAAGATAATCGCCCTCTACCCCGATAAGGACGCCGCTTACGATTCCTACTCCGCCGAAGCCCGCATCCC
>JAKLEK010000234.1 GCA_022703115.1 Elusimicrobiota bacterium | reverse complement strand
CCGCATAAAGGACTCGGCCCAGCTCCACCGTTCCATAGAGGAGCTTAAAGCCCTGGGTGTCAGGGTGAATTACTACCGCTGCGACCTGAACGACCATGCCGCGTTCTCCGCGGCGATGAGCGACATAAAGACGGAGCTCGGACAACTGGACGGGGTCGTCCATTTCGCAGGGCTCGAGCGTTCCAAGCTCGTGGCGGACAAGACGGTGGAAGAATTCCTACTGATCTTCAAGACCAAGGCCGACAGCGCCATCAACATGCTGAAGTCCGGGGTCGTGAAGGAGAAGGGCTTCTGGGTGATGATATCCTCGATCGCGGGCAAGTTCGGCAACCTCGGACAGTCCGATTACGCCGCGGCTTCGGATTACATATCCAAGCTCTCCGTAGCCCTGACCAACAAGGGCATACGCTCATTCGCCGCGGACATGACCGGATACGCCAACATAGGCATGGGCGTGCGGCCCGGGGTCGAGGCCTTCCTCAAGTCTCAGGAACTGGATTTCCTCTACCCGGAAGAGGGGATGAACGCCCTGGCCGACGAGCTCGTTTACGGCAAGACGCCGGAGATCATACTCTCCGGAAGCCTCGGCAAGCTGGACTGGGACAAGCAGCTCCGCTTCGATCCGGATTTCCCGGCCTCCGGAAGCCAGGAGTTCCACTTCATTGAGAGGGCCGGGAAGAGCGTGAAAGGCCTGGAGCTGGAGGCGTCCAAGGAATTCTCGCACGAAAAGGACCCTTATCTGGCCGACCACTCGATCAACGGCACGCCTTATGTACCGGGCGTCATGGGCATAGAGACCTTCGCCGAGGCCGCAGCCTCAGTCTCCGGGGAGAAACCGAAGGTCCTGAAAGACGTCAGGTTCAGCGTGCCGCTGAAGCTGCTGAGGGGCAAACCGCTGAACGCCGTGGTGCGCGCCGCCGCCGCGCGCGGCGGGTACGACCTGAGGATCGAATCCGACTTCGTGAACGCCAAGGGCGTGAAGCTCGGCTCCACCAGGACCCACTTCTCGGGACGTTTCGAACCAGGCGAACAGGCCGGAGCCTGGAAAGACCTGGAGAAACCCGCTCTCCCGAAACACGCCAAATACAAGATATCTTCGGAGGAGATATATAAAATATACTTCCACGGCCCCAGCTTCCGGGTCCTCGACGGCATACTTTCAATGGAAAAGGAGGCCGTCCTCGGGGTCTTCAAGAAGCCATCGGCCGCTCTCTGGCGCGTCAAAACGCCGGGGCTCATCTTCCATCCGATGGTGCTGGAAGCCCTTTTCCAGACCTGCGGCTGGCGGGACATACATTTCAGCCGCAGGATAATGCTTCCGGACGCGGTAGGGCGGGCGCTGGTATACGATAACGGCCCCGACCCGGACCGTCTGTACACCTACGGCGTATACAAAGGAGAGACCGAGGACGGCAAGACCCGCTACGACGCCTACGCTTTCGACGGGGAGATGCGCCCGGTAGCTGAGCTCAGGGATTACGTAATGATCCCCACGCAGATATAGCTTCGATCCGTCCGAGTCCAGGGCCTATGCTGCGCGAAACCTGCCTCTCTCTGCTGATATCGGCCGCCGCGGGCCCCGCATGCGCGCAGCCGGAGCTTTCCCTGCCCCCGGACAGGTCGTCCGTAAGCACCGCCAAACCGGCGCTCGCCTGGTCGGAACTGCCGGACGCGCACGTATACGTGGTCAGCATCTTCTCCGACAGCCTCGGAAAAAAGCGGGTGGCGAAGTTCACGATCAGAGGCAATTCCTGCCTGGTGGGGGAAGGCCTGCTGGAAAAGGGCGTACGCTACTGGTGGAACGTGGCCCCGAGCAGGGGCGGCATACTGGGAGAACCCTCGGCCATGTGGTCCTTCACCGTATCGAGGGGAACCCGGCCGGAGAAGAGACCTGCCGAAGGCGCGGCGAAGGACGCCGGCAAACGCCCCGCGGAACCGCCGGTTCCCGGCGCCGACCCGGAAGCACTGCCCGAACCGGACGCGCCGGCGGCGGCCCGTCCCGCTCAGAGGAATTCCCGGCCCCGCTGAAGCGGGAGCGGATCCCGCGCGAAGCGCGCATCGGGTTCCGGGAAGGGGAGAAGCCCTCCCGGGGTCTTCAGGCAAAGATCGATCATGCCGACAATGGAAATAAACTCAGCCCGCGTTCCGCAGGACGGACTCCGCCTGCGCCTTGTCGGCTCCGGAGAAACGCCGGACCCGGAACTTTTCCTTTCGGAGGAGGAGCTGGACAAAGCCGCTTCTTTCAGGACCGAGAAAAGGCGCCGGGAGTGGACCGGCGGGCGCTACGCCGCCAAGTCTCTGATAAGCGAAGCCCTGGCCCCCGGCGCTTCTCTCAGGGATATAGCCATAGATTACGATCACATGGGAAGGCCTGTATGGCGGGACCGCGGAAGGACGCGTCTTTTATCCATAACCCACAGCGGCCCTTTCTGCGCGGCGGCCTGCGCCGGACCTTCCGCCGTTTTCCTGGGCATAGACATTGAAAGGATCGAACCGAGGGCCGAAGCGTGGTATAAGGATTATTTCACCCGCGGGGAACTGGACCGGGAACCGGGGACGCTGCGACAGGACGCGCTCGCTACTCGCCTCTGGACGCAGAAAGAGGCCCTGCTTAAAGCCCTCGGGCTGGGACTGAAAGCGGACCCGCTGGACATAGACCTGTCCGGAGAAAACCCGGTGTTCCTGCGGATGGCGGCCGCCAGGTACGCGGAACTGGGAAAACCGCGCTTCAGGCTGCGCACGCTTGAATGCGGACCGGACCACAGCCTGTCGCTGGCATGGCAGATACTGGAGGGGAACGATGGCTTCTAGGTATATACTGGGCGTTTCGGCTTTCTATCACGATTCCGCGGCCGCCCTGATACGCGACGGGGAGATACTGTTCGCGGCCCACGAGGAACGGTTCACGCGGAAGAAGCA
>JAKLEK010000233.1 GCA_022703115.1 Elusimicrobiota bacterium | reverse complement strand
AGGCTCGGGGTGCGACAGAGTAAGGAGGATATCATGAAAGCGAACGACTTTATCAGACTGATGGAGAGGGCGAAGATGTACGACCTCACCCAGCCGCTCAGCGTCCATACCCCCCCCTGGCCCAGCTACATGCCCCTGCAGGTCCAGTACTTCAAAAGGATAGCCGGCGCTCATATGGGGCAGGGCGCCAACGGGCAGATAATAAAGACGTCCAACCATGTCGGCACCCACATGGACGGGGAGATACACTTCTTCGGGTCCGGACGCACGATAGGCGAGGTGCCCATGCGCGAATGGACCGGCCCCGGCGTAGTGGTGGACATATCCCGCGACGTGGGCGATTACGACCTTTACGAACCCGAACTTCTGATGAAGCGCGCAGACATACGCAAGGGAGATATCCTCATTATCAACACCGGGTTCCACCGCTACGCCTGGTACGAGAAAGGCTCCGACGAAGTGCGCTACTTCTGCAAACATCCCGGACCGGGGCCGCGTTTCCATAAATGGGCTCTCTCCATGAAATTCAAATGGATCGGAGTGGACTGCGGCAGCGCCGACCATCCGATGAACACCATAATACGCAACTGGCACCCCAAGCTCTTCGCCGAAGCCGAGGCCAAACTGGAGCGGGACCACGGCAGGAAATGGGACGAGATGTTCCCGACCGAGGAGTATTATCAGGTCATGCACCTGAAACTGTTCCCCAAGCGCCTCGTCCACGCCGAGAACCTCGGCGGCGACATCGAAAAGCTTTCCAACAAACGTTGCTGGATGGGCTTTTTCCCCCTGAAAGGGATGGAGCTGGAATCCTCCATGGGGCGCGTTGTGGCCTGGCTGCCCTGACGCCGGTCCCCATTACGCCAAAGGAGCCTTCATGCCGATAACGACCGAATTCGAATACGTGCGTCCAGCTACGATGGACGAGGCCCTGCGCCTGCTCTACCGCTACAAGGGATCCGCAAGGGTCCTTGCCGGAGGCACCGACCTCATAGTCCAGCTTAAAGAGGGCGTTTCAAAGCCCGAAGTGGTCGTGGATATCAAGAAGTTGCGGGGTCTTGACGCCATAGAAATGCGCTCGGGATCGCTCCGGATAGGGGCACTGGCCACTTTCTCGGACATCATGGACTCTCCGGTCGTGAAAAAGCACTGCCCTCTTCTGCGCGAAGCGGCCATGACAGTGGCCTCCACCGGAGTGCGCAACCGGGCCACCCTCGCCGGCAATATCTGTTCAGCGGTCCCGTCGGCGGACGCGGCCCCGGTCCTGGCGGTATACGACTCGGACATTATCGTTAAGGGTCCGCAGGGCGTGCGGAACATCTCGATACACGAATGGTTCCTCGGTCCGAGGCGGACCGCGCTCGCTCCCGACGAGATCGTCCTGGCCGTGGAGCTAAAGGTCCCGTCCGTGAAGACCGGAGGATGCTACGCGAAACTATCCCGCTATGAAGGCGAAGACCTCGCGCAGGGCGGCCTGGCCGTCCTGACCCTGTCCGGCCGGTCATACCGCGTCGCCGTCTGCGCGCTAGGCCCCAGGCCCGCGCGCTGTCCCAAGACCGAAGCCGTCCTGAACGGCGCGTCTAAACTGAATGAAAAGACCTTAGCTCGCGCGAAAGCTGCCCTGACCGGGGAAATCGCCCCGATCACCGATATACGTTCCACGAGGGAGTACCGCCTTCATATGGCCGGGGTAATGCTCGGTAGGGCTTTGAACGCGGCGACGGCCCGGCTCTTAGGCCGTCCCCCGCGCTACGGCGAGAAAGTCATATAGGGAAGATCATGAAAAAAACAGAGATAGAGTTCAGGCTGAACGGGGACCTGAAGCGGGTCCATGTGGAAGCCGGGGACGTGCTTCTGGACGTGCTTCGCCGTAAACTCGGCGTCACGAGTCCGAAGGTCGGCTGCGACCGCGGGGACTGCGGCACCTGCACGGTTTTCATGAACGGCAGGACGGTGCGCTCCTGCCTGGTGCTCGCCGTCGAGGCCGACGGCGCCGAAATAGTCACGCTCGAAGGTTCCGCTTCCAGGAAATGGATAGGCAGGCTGCAGAAAACATTCCATGAGCGAAACGCTTTCCAGTGCGGTTTCTGCGCGCCCGGGGTCATACTCTCCGCGGCCGAACTGCTGGAGAAGAAGAAAAGGCCGACCGGGCACGAGATCAAAGAGGCCATAGCCGGCAACCTCTGCCGCTGTACCGGTTACGAACCGATAATAGCCGCCATAGAGGATACAGCCGGAAAAAGGAGAAGGCCGCAGCGGGCCTAGCAGTTCTCCGCGCCCCGCCTGAAGCCGGGCCCTTACGGAAAGATGGAGCTTAGAGGTGAATATGGATTTCCAGAAATTAGTCGCAAGGCCGGCCAGGAAGGCCGGAAAGGCCGCCGTCGCGGAACCGCTGGAGGTCGTAGGCAAAAGCGTGCTCCGCGTCGACGGCTGGGAGAAGATAAAGGGCGCCGCCAGATATACCGACGACCTTGAATTCGGGCCGGCCCTTCTTTACGCCGCGGTGGTGGAAAGCCCCATCGCCCACGGGAAGATAGTGTCCATAGACGTTTCCGCGGCGGAAAGGACCCCCGGCGTGGTCAAGGTCGTGACCGGACGGAGTTTTACGCACAAGTTCGGCCTCTACATGACGGACCGGTACGTTTTCGCGACCGACACAGTCCGTTTCGTAGGGGAGCAGGTGGCGGCGGTAATAGCCTCCGACCCGGCTACCGCCCTGCGCGCCGCGGCGCTCGTGAACGTGAAGTACAAGGAGCTCAAGCCGGTCCTTGACCCCGTCAAGGCCCTGGGAAAGGGCTCCCCCCTGGTCCACCCGGACCTGGGCTCTTACCGGCATGTGCCCTGGTTCTTCCCGAAAAAAGGCACGAACATAGCTCATTGGCGCAAGACGCGCAAAGGAGATGCGGCCGGCGGTTTCCG
>JAKLEK010000232.1 GCA_022703115.1 Elusimicrobiota bacterium | reverse complement strand
CGAACACGAGAAACGGCTCCATCTGCTGGTGAAGTTCGGCGGCATCATATCCACCGAGACAAAGCTCGGCAGGCTGCTGGAGCTCATCGCCGCCCAGGTCAAGCAGATGCTGAACGGCGACCGCTGTTCCGTATTCATCATGGACGGGATGACCAACGAGCTCTGGTCCACGGTGGCGCACGGGATGCATCACACCGAGATTCGCGTGCCGTTCGGCAAAGGCGTGGCCGGGCACGTCGCGGCCACCGGCCAGACCATCAACATAACCGACGCCTACCAGGACCACCGCTTCAACCACGATCTCGATAAAATGACCGGCTACCGCACCACGAGCATAATAGCGGTGCCGCTGAAGAACGTGAGCGGCCGCATCATAGGCGTGTTCGAGGTGCTGAACAAGAAGGACGGGGCGTTCGACGACGAGGACGAGGGCATTCTGCAGCTGATGGGATCCCTGGCCGCTTCGGCGATCGAGAACGCGCAGCTTTACGAAAGTCTTTCAAAATCGCAGCTGGAGACCATCTACCGGCTCGCCGTTACGGCGGAATACCGCGACCAGCAGGATACCGCTATCCACCTCAGGCACATAAGCGAATATTCGGCGCTGATAGCGCAGGGCCTGGGGCTGCCGGAAGCGGAAGTGGACATCATCCGCTACGCCAGCCCCCTGCACGATATCGGCAAGGTCGGCATACCGGACGCCATCCTGCTGAAACCGGCCAAACTCACCCCGGAAGAGTTCGCCGAGATGAAGAAGCACACCCTGTACGGGGCCAAGATCCTTTCGGGAGCGGAGAGCCAGCTGCTGCAGACGGCCTG
The DNA here is from genome assembly GCA_022703115.1 of Elusimicrobiota bacterium. Classification (GTDB taxonomy): domain Bacteria; phylum Elusimicrobiota; class Elusimicrobia; order Elusimicrobiales; family UBA9959; genus YA12-FULL-51-18. The sequence continues at coordinate 2,107 of JAKLEK010000232.1, read as the reverse complement.
CAAGATAGCCGGCTCCCATCACGAGCGTTTCGACGGCGCCGGATACCCCTCCGGCCTCAAGGGCGAGCAGATCCCCGCCTGCGCGCGGATGGTCGCCGTGGCGGACGTATTCGACGCGCTCTGCATGCCGCGCGTCTATAAGCCGAAATGGTCCCCTGAAAAGGCCCTGGAATATATACTCTCTGAGTCCGGAAAGGCTTTCGACCCGGAAGTCGTACGGGCCTTCGAACGCGTCTACGGCGACGTCATGAAGATCTGCAGCGCCGCCCCGGACGGCCGCACCACGGTCATTCCCGGGATATCCCGGGAACTTCACCGCAATCACTTCCATCCCTGAGCCGGACGGCCGGCATTCTCCGCGAGAGCGCGGCCCGGCCGCGCCTCATATCTTTATTTTGGCTATGGTGGAGCTTATAAGCAGCAGCATGGCGGCGAGCGCCAGGTATATCACTACCCCCAGAGCTATCGGCACCTGGGTGACCAGGAAGGCCAGGATAGAGAAAAGAAGCGCCGCGAGCGCGGCGATAAGCACAACGCCCCGGCGGGAGAAGCCTATCTTCTCCAGTCTCAGCGCGAAATGGTCCCGGCTCCCTATGAACGGCGAATGCCCCCTCCGCAGCCGCATCACCGATACGAAGAACGTGTCGTATATCGGCACGGCCAGGATGAACAGCGGCGCGTAGACACCCAGCGGGTTCACTTCGCTGTACCTGGTCCCCATCGCCACTAAAGCCAGCGTGAAGCCGCAGAACAGACTGCCAGAATCACCCATGAATATCTTGTACCTCTTTGAGAAATTGTAAGGCAGGAAGCCTACGGCGGCCCCGGCCAGGGCGGCGGAGGCGAAATTGACGTAGATGGACTCCGAAGGGAAGGCGATCAGCAGGAACCCCATCGCCGCCAGCGCGGCCTGGCTAGCGGACAGCCCGTCCATGATGTCTATGATATTGAAAGCGTTGGACACGCCTACGATCCAGAGCAGGCTAAGGATGAACGACAGATAGTCCGGACTGATGAAGTTTATCCGGACCCCGTAGAGCACCGCCGTGAACGCCACGGCGAACTGGATCGCGAACTTGGTCCTGAAACCCAGGCCGTGCGGTTTGTTCAGGTCGTCCACCAGCCCGGTCAGGAACATAAGGAACCCCCCCGCCAGCATGATGCGCAGGTCGCGCAGGGTCCCGGTCGGGAACGACGTGAAGAACCGCATGAAGACGAGGCCGGCCGAGAAGGCCAGGAAGATCGCGCCCCCCCCCAGCAGCGGGGTAGGGTGCTTGTGCGTCTTTATATCGGTGGTGGGCGAATCGACCCAGCCCAGCCGCAGGGCGAGCAGGCGCAACAGGGGCGTCAACGTCAGCGACAGGCCCAGCGGCACCAGAAAAGCCAGCAGATAAAGTCTCGAGTTCTCTATCAAGTCCCGCACGTTCCCTCCGGAGGCGGCCGTTCGCGACCGCCCCTATATGCCGGTGAAAAAACTCCTGAACCGGAGTTCGGCTATCTTCAGCACCCCTTTTACGGCGTCCCGGTAATTTATCTTCTTCCCCTCCTCCCTGGACCTGGAGGCGTAAACGATGGGGATCTCCATGAAGCGGTACTTACGGTAGGCCGTCTTGCACGATATTTCCGCCTCTATCTCGAAGCCGGAGGATACCAGCCCCAGCGACCTTACCACCGGCGTCCTGAAGGCCTTGTAGCAGGTATATGAATCGGTCATCTTCGAGCCGAAAAGCAGGTTGACCAGCAGGGTCAGGAACTGGTTCCCCCAGAGGTAGAGGATGTTATAGGTCTGAGAACCCTCGGACAGGAGACGCGAACCGTACACCACGTCGCAGGAGCCCTCTTCTATCGGCCGCACTATCTCGGGTATGTAGCGCGGGTCGTATTCAAGGTCCGCGTCCTGTATGATCACGATGTCCCCGGACGCGGCCGCGAAGCCGGTGAGGAGCGCGCCCCCTTTGCCCTTGTTGACCTCGTGTTCCAGGACCCTGAGTTCGAACGGGAACCGTTGCTCCTTCACAGCCCCTTTCAGCCATTCCCTTGTCCCGTCGGTGGAGCCGTCGTCCACTACGACGACCTCCTTGTCGATCGGCAGAGCGGCGATCCGCTT
>JAKLEK010000231.1 GCA_022703115.1 Elusimicrobiota bacterium | reverse complement strand
ATGAAAGCCTCCGGAGGGCGGACGCCGTTGAGCCCCGGCTCCTCCGTGACGGCCTCCTCCGCGATTATAACGCCGTCGGCGCCGGCGCCGGCGGCCAGCTTCCTGGCCAGCCGCATCTGCCCGTCCAGGGCGGACCTGTCGTCCGCCGGGAACCTTTCGCTGTGGATTATAGCGATCGCGCCCCAGGGACGCGACGTCTCCTCCCTGCTGGAGAAAACAGGAACGTCCCGAACGGACTTGGGCGGGAACCACGGTCCGACCTGTATTATATCCGGCTTGGGAGAGCAGGCCGCGCAGCATAGCGCGGCCAGAAGGAAGACCGACCGTCTCATCTCGGGGGTTCCAGCCCCAGCTCCTTGCAGATCTTCCTCACCGTGAAATCAGCTATCTCGGTGTGACGCGTGACCGGGATCTCCTTTCCGGTGACGGGGTTGGAAAAAATGGAATACTTCCCCCCCTCTCTGGAAAGCGTGCAGCCGTTCTGCATAAGATACCGCACCAGTTCTTTTCTTTTCATAGGAACTCCTCTGGAGTTATTCTATCAATTTTCACGTAATAAGACGGACCGCCTCAATCGGCGCTTCTCGGGATCTTTGAAGCGAGCTTCCAGGATGCGCCGGACTTCCCGGGCGTTATCTGGACCAGGTATATGGTACCGTCATCGCCCTCAAAGACCAGAAAACTCTTTTCCCCCTCGCTCAGAGTACCCTTGAGCTGGCCGTAAGAGGATGGTATCCCGCCGGCCGGCTTCTTTTCCGGCTCGTACTTCTCCTCTTCCGTATCCGGCGTCCGGGGAGAGTCCTCTTCCGAAGCGCCGTCGATAAGCACCTGCCCCTCTTCTTCTTCGCGGCCGGTCTCAGCGGCTCCCCGCCCGGAACGCCGGGTGGAGTTCTCCTCGGCCTCGGGCTGGGACTTACCGGGAGAAACGGCCTCTACCTTCTTGGCGGGGACGGACGGATGGTCCTTTGTCCCCTGCGCCGCCGCGGCGGCGGAGAAAGCGATCAGCACTGCAATAACGCGCATCAGTTCCATCGTTCAGGCCTCCTGTGAATTATAAAGCGCTCCCGGCTGGCACGCGCGGCTATTTCCAGCCCTTCATCTGGGCGTACTTCATTACGCCTTTATAAATGGCGTTGGCGACCTTGGCCCTCACCTTCTTGTCGTTCATGTCCTTCTGGTCCCTGGCGTTGGTCATGAACCCTATCTCCACCAGTATCCCGGGGGAATAGGTGCCGCGGAGAACGTAAAAAGCCGCCTGCTTCACGCCACGGTTGACGAAAGGTGTGCTCCGTTCCAGTTCTTTAGAGACCAGACCGGCCAGCTGGCTCCCCTCGTTCAGGTACTCGTTCCTGGCGAGAGAGTGGAGCAGCATCGCCGAGGGGTCCGCGCCGGCGCCTTCCTCGTCAAGGCCAAGCACGGAGTTCTCGAAATCCGCGACCTCGGCGGCCCAGGGATCGGAGGCCTTTTCCGACATGAAGTAAACCTCGAACCCTTTCTCCCTGCGGTCGCGGTGCGCGTTGGCGTGTATAGAGATGAAGATGTCGGCCTTATAGTCGTTCGCTACCCTGCTGCGGTCCGGGAGCAGCAGATAGACGTCGGAAGTACGGGTCATCATCACATCGAAGATCTCCTCGTCCTTCAGCATCCCGTAAAGTTCCTTGGCGACCTGCAGGTTTATGTCCTTTTCCCGGAGACCGAAGGCCTTGTTGCCGCCGGCGTCCTTGCCGCCGTGTCCGGCGTCTATGACTATCCTCTTGACCCCGCCTTTATCTAGCACGAACTTATCCGGTATATTGACCCCTGGAAGCGCATCTCCTGCGACCAGCGGACAGCCCTCTCCTCCCGCCGGTTCGCAGGGCGTTCCGGCGGCGGAAGGCGTCGTTCCGGAGACGGTCCCCGCCGCGCTTTCTTCCGGGGAAGGATTTGCCGGAAGGATGACCTGGGCCGCGGAGCCCGGGACCGGGGCGGCTGGGAGAGAGCCGGTTATGCTCTGGGATATCGGCCGGACGCTCTTCTCCACGTCGAAGACGAGGCGGTCCGGACCGGACAGTTTGAAATAGGAGACCTTCCCGAAATCATCGCCCGGGGTCAGGACCATACGCGCCATCTTGTTCTCCTGGAACATATCTATGCTCTTGATGACCCCGTCGCCGATGCCTATGCTCTCCTCCGAGGATAGGACCCCGCCTGGCACGGTAATGGAATACAGGTTGTTGTCCTTCTGCGAGGTCTGGAAGTCCAGGGGCTCCTCCAGATAGACCACGACCCGGGTCTTATCCTTGTAGGAGAAATGGTTTATGGAGCTTATGTTGACCTTGCGCTGCGAGGCGAGCACTCCGGTCGAAGCGTCATAATCCAGCTTGAAGCCGAAAGCGGCGGCGAAGTGCCGGGACACGAAAAAGTCCATCGACAGGAACGCGCGGCCGCCGCGCACTATCAGCGGGCGCGGGAAGGATATCTCCGTGTCGTTCAGCGCCACCGAATCGGACTTCAGGAAGAACACGATCTTGTTGCCTTTGTTCTGCAGCAGCAGCTTCCCGCTGACCGGGTACCAGTATATCTTGCCGCCTATGAGTTTGGCCGACCTGGACGCGTCCAGGTACAGGGTCTGGTTGATCTTATAGGTGTTGATCTTCCCGACGTAGACGCCGTTCTTCATATAGGAAACTTCGTCCACCCGGGCCTGGGCCGGCGCGGAAAGAGCCGCCGACGCGAATATCACGCACAGTATTTTCTTGATCATAAACTCCCCGTTCGCTCCGATCCGAGTAAAGAGCGGGTGCCGGACCGCTTCGCCGCGTACGTCCCGCCCTTTACGCCGCGCTCTTCGCGCTTCACTCAAGTATTATCTTATAATCCTCCCAGGTAAGCATCGGGTCGGAAAGCACCCGCACGCTCCTGTGCACGTTCTTCTCGATAAGGTCCTGCTTCTTCTT
>JAKLEK010000230.1 GCA_022703115.1 Elusimicrobiota bacterium | reverse complement strand
TTACCCACGCCGCTGGTGGGAAGCTGGTCCATGAACTCGATCACCTTCGGCACTTTATACGGCGCGACCTCGGCCTTGAGGAATTCCAGTATCTTCGCCCTCTCCGCCTCGCTCTTTTCGATGCCCGGCTTAAGGACGTAAAAATCGGGTATGGCGGGGTCGAAAGTCGTGAGCGTAACGCTGTGTCCTCTGGAGACCAGACCTTCGGACAGGAGAAGGGCCGCCCGCTGGGCTCCTCCGAGGTTCAGGGCGTCGATAAGACAGGTGATCTTCATCTTTTGACCGTGACCCGCGCCAGCTTGCAGTTCAGCGGAGGGGAGGAATGATAAAAATAATCCCCGGGTTCTATTATCTCCACTTTCCACCGTCCGCGGTCGATCTCGTCCACCAGCCTGCCGACGCCCCAGTTGGGATAGTCGTCGATAAGGACCACGGTGTCCGGGCCGCACAGCCGTTCCGAGTTCTCCCAGTCGGCCCGGACGGTTTCGTAAGAGTGTCCGCCGTCGATAAAAATGAAATCGGCCCGGCCTATCCGCTGGACGGCCGCTTTGAGGGTGCGCGTCGTATCGCCTTTGAAAAGATGCACTTTCGGCGTCCTTCCCCGGAGCCTTATGCTCTTAAGCCGAGATTCCACCAGCGCCATCGGCGCCGGCCATATGGAGGTTTCCTTGACGAACGTTTCCCTGGCCATTTCCTCGAAGAGATCGAAGCCGTAATAATCGACGTCGTTGCTCCAAAGAGCCGTCCGTATCATGCGCTCGGCGTTATTCCCATGGCAGGTCCCTATCTCGACTATGACGCCCGGCTTTACCTTTTTGATCTCGTCGGCTATCAGATCGTAACGCGTGCCTTCGCGGTATAGCGGGGGGAGTTTTTCGAAAATGAACTTCCGGCCCATCCGGTAGAACGGTCTTAACAGGGATTTGAGGATCTCTTTCGCGGCGGCTTGCGGTTTCGTCATAAATGTCCGTGATCCGGAACGCCCGTGATCCTGCCGGAGAACGGCGCGTTCCATAGTTTACAATTTTCCGGGCGCCGCGCCGCGGTTATCCGGCCGGTTTTCCCGGCCAGCCGGGGAGGGCGCGGCGCAGGTTCCTGAACAGCCCCCTTCGCAGGAACCCCTTGAGCGACTTGCGGCTGAAAACATCCGCCATGCGCTTTCTGTAGCCGGCCAGGATATCTTCGGTCAGGCCGGGGGGGACGTACGTGATATCGGTGTTCCTGCCTGTGCGGCGGAGGCCGCGCGCGCTCTCTACGGCCATTTCGTGGCCCCGCGTGCCGCGCACCGGCTGGTAGTAGCTCATCCACGCGCCCTCTACGAACGGTTCTATGCGTTCGATAAAATTCAGCGTGTTCTTCAGGCTCTCCTCGCTTTCCCCGGGGAATCCGAGAAGGAACAGGGTCTGGACTTTGGTCCCGGTCCCATGCAGAAGCCGTATCTTCTCGAACGCTTGCTCCGCGGAAGGGTTTGCCCATCAGTTTCAGCATCCTGTCGTCCCCGGATTCTATGCCGAGCTGTATCGTCTCCGGGGCATAGGCCGCTATCTGGCGCAGTATATCCGGGCTCAGATGGTTCACATGGGAGAAAAAGCGGTTTTTCCCCCGGATGTCCACTCCCCGTCTTCGCAGTTCCTCCAGCAGTTCGGACATGTGCGCTGCGCGGAGCGTGAAAATGTCGTCTACTATGAATATGCTGCGGCTGCCCAGTCTCAGCAGCAGTTCGATGTTGTCGGCGGTGCGGGAGGCGCTGAAGAAGGAAAGTTTTTTTTCGGTATTATGGCAGAAGTTGCAGCGGTACGGACATCCGCGGGTGCTCATGATCTCCTCGTTCACCTCTCCGAGCGTGCGGAAATCCGCGGGGTCCCAGGATGGATATGAGGCGAAATCCGCCCAGCCGGGATCGAAATATCTCTCGCCCTGCCCCACGCAGACCTCGATCCCGCCGTCACGCATCGCGTCCCGCTGTGCGTCCGGCATGGTTTCCGTCCATTTCCCTCCCACCACCGTCCTGGCGTTAAAGGTCTTTTTAAGATGAAGAGCGTCCCGCAACGGAAAGCTCTCGTCAAGCGCCTGCAGCACCGACAGCCCCGTCAGGTCGTAGGTTTTTCCCGGCGGCTCCGCTCCGGGACCGGGAAGCTGGTCCATGAAATAACAGTCTACGGCGTGTCCGCGGGCCCGCAGGAACGCCGCCAGGTCCAGCAGGCTTATCGGATTCCTCTTTTCCTCTACGATCCTTCTGGTGGTTAGAAGTATTCTCATGCGCCGGCGCTCGTCCGTTCCCGGGATCGGTCCATCCCGGGCAGGTAGCGTTCCCGGGATTTCCACAGCCAGACCAGCAGCATCGCGTAGGTGATGATGAACGCCGCGGCCGCTCCTGCGATCTTAAGTCGGGGAACCAGCAGCAGGCAGGCCGAAAAATTAAAGCATCCGCCTGTCAGCGACATGTTCATGGCGAGCCTGGAAGATCTTGCGTTTTCGGCGAAGATTATCTGCGCCAGGGAATAATAGGCGAGCATCAACGTGCCGCAGCACGCGAATAGAGCTATCAGCCCGAAATCCAGGGCGTACTGACTTCTCCCCATAAGCGTAAGCGCCGCGGTCCCGGTGAGCATGAACAGCGCCAGGGCCGCCGGGGCCAGGCGCAGCCAGACTTTCACCCCCAGGTCCCATATCCTCCTCCTGTCGTTGCTGGCCGCCGCTTTCGGAAAGAGAACCGCCGTCAGGGTGTAGCTTAAGTATCCGGCGATGCCGATGGTGGCGACAGTGTACGCCGCGTACCGGCCCACCTGATCGGGCGTCAGAAGGCGGTTAAGCACCAGGCTTTGCACGTTCAGCAGCATGAAGGTGCCGAGGCCGGAGAAGAAGTAGTATATTCCGTATTCAGAGATCTCGAAGAACCGTTTCGCGCTCGGCAGGGAAAGGTCGGTTGCGGAGATGGTCTTCGCGAGGAAG
>JAKLEK010000023.1 GCA_022703115.1 Elusimicrobiota bacterium | reverse complement strand
GGACGCGACCCCCGACAGGACCGCGCCAGGGTCCGTGGACACGGCCCCTATTATGAACGGGTTCGAGTCCAGGGAGAGCAGCCCGGGCCGGAACAGGCCCGCCGCCGCGTGCGCGGCTATTCCGGCCCCCAGGCCCACGATGGCGGCCGGCAGGCGTTTAGTAAGGCGGGGACCGGCGATGGTCGCGGCCGCGGTCACCGAAGCCACGAAGAACGACGGCCACTGCCAGGAAGAAGGCGAAAGCAGGCCCGCAGCCCCCGCGGCCTTGGGGAACCCGAAGAAAGGCCCGGTCTGCTTCAGTATTATCATCAGGCCGACGCCGGTCATGTAGCCGGTGACCACCGGGTAAGGGATGTACTTTATCAGCCGCCCGCCGCCGAGCGCGCCGAACAGGACCTGCAGCGCCCCGGCGCAGAGCCCGACAAGCGCCATCGTGACCGCTATCCTCTCCGGGGACGAACCGCCGGCCAGCAGTTCAGCGCAGAGCGCGGCCATGACCGCGGCCGCCGGAGCGCAGGGAGCCGAAACGACCCTGGGCGCGCCGCCGAGCGCCGGGGCGATCAGCCCGAGCGCGGAAGCGCCTATTATCCCGGCCAGCGCCCCGGCGCCCGCGAACCCCGGGCCGAGCGGAGCGTACATGGCCACGCCGAAGGCTATCGCGGAAGGCAGAGCGACCAGCATGGCCGCGGCGGCGCCCCAGGCGTCGGTCCGCTCCATACCGCACCCCGCGCCCGGCGTCGGGCCGGTCATCGGCATCTCCGCTCCAAGCTCACAGGTATTGGGTTATCGCCGCGTAGAACACCGCCGCCTTAAGCAGGTCGGAGACCGGCATGTTCTCCTTCACCGTATGGGCGTATATCTCGTTGGAAGGCCCGAAACCTATCGTCGGGATCCCCAGGCGGCCGGCGGTCGCCACTCCGTTGGTGGAGAAGACCCACTTGTCCACGACCGGCTTTCTGCCCAGCGCCAGGGAACCCGCTTTAACGCCGGCCCGCACCAGCTTGTGGTCCTCGGGCAGCACCCAGGTCGGAAAATACTTTTCCTGCCCCACCTTCAGTCCGGTCCAGGCAGTAGCGTCGTAATGAAGCACCGAGACCCTGGCGCCGGTCTTTTTCACCGCCGGCAGCCGCTTTATCTCCCGGACCGAGGAAGCCAGCGTTTCTCCGGCGGTAAGACGCCTGTCCAGATAGATAGTGCATTCATCCGGCACGGCGTTAAGCGAGGGGGTCTTGCATTCCACCGAAGTGACCGCCACCGTGCCCTTGCCCAGGAAGCGGTCCTTCTTCAGCCTTTTGTCCAGTTCCGTTATCTGCTGTATGATGGCGGACATCTTCACCACGGCGTTGTCGCCGCGTTCCGGCGCGGAAGCGTGGCAGGACCGGCCCTTGGTCACGACCTTCATCTCCATGCGGCCGCGGTGACCGCGGTAGACGGACAGGTTCGTCGGCTCGGTTATCACCACGAAATCCGGCCTTATCTTCTCCTTGTTTATGATGTGCAACAGCGGGAGGCCGTCGCAGTCCTCCTCCATGACCGAACCCACTGCCATATAGGTAAAATCCCCCTGAAGGCGCAGTTCCTTGATAAGCCTGCCGGCGTAGACCATGGACACAATGGAGAGCTTCTGGTCCGTGGCGCCGCGCCCGTAAATGGTCCCGTTCCTGACCACCCCGCCGAAAGGGTCTATCTTCCAGGCGGTCCTGTCGCCCACGCCCACCGTGTCTATATGCGCGTCCATCATCAGTTTCTTCCGGCCGCGGCCTATGAAGCCGATGATGTTCCCCATCGCGTCTATCTTTATCCTGTCGAAACCCACCCTGACCATCTCTTTCCTTATGCGCTCCACCAAGGCGCCCTCTTTCATCGAAAAGCTAGGGATGCGTATAAGGTCCCGCGCGAAGGAGACCATTTCCTTCCGGTGCTTCAGGACAGCCTTGTTCAGTTCGCTGAGTTCCATTTTTCCTCCGTGCGCATTGAAAGTCATAAGGTCCCGTGAGTGACGCGGCGGCCTCCGGAAGTCCATCCGGGGACTAATCCTTACCGGACTATGGTATTAATATCCCGGCCGGCAAATCAAACCGGTCCGCGGCCGCCGGCGAAGGGCGCGCCCTGCCAAGCTCCGCGCATTTTTGGTAATATACGGACCTATGAGCGAGGAAAAGCCGCTTTTCTTCTTTCCGCCCGGATCGGTGGAGGAGAAGTTCGTACGGTCCGGAGGGCACGGCGGCCAGAACGTGAACAAGGTGGCCACCGCGGTCCAGCTCCGCTTTTCCCCCGGACTGTCCGGCCTGGACCCGGAGGCGCAGGAGAGGCTCCGGGCGCTGGCCGGGTCCCGGCTGACCGACAGCGGGGACGTGCTTATAACGGCCAGCGAGCACCGGACGCAGGAACAGAACCGGCAGGCGGCGCGGGCGCGGCTCCGGGAGCTCATAGCCGCCGCCTTGCGCAGACCCGCGCGCAGAAGGCCGACACGCCCCTCCCGCTCTTCCAGACAGCGGAGGCTGGATGAAAAAAAACGCCGCTCCGATATAAAACGGACGCGGCGCGGCGGAGAATGAACCGGGACTTCAGACGCCGGAAGGCTTCCGGCAGGGTTCCGTTCCCTCCGTCTCCGTACGATTCCACGGCATCATAGCCAGCAGCCTGGCCAGGCCGCAGAACCCGGTGAGTCCGGCGAAAGAAAGCCCCCCTCCCACGAAAACCGAGACCCATACCGCGCGCGGGTCCGCGTAAATGCCCAGCAGCGAAGAGGACAGCACCAGAAGCCCGGCGGCCAGCTGCACCTGGCGCATTATCGGCAGAGCGGCCGCCTTGCGCACTATCAGCGGCTTTCCCTGCCTCTTCCACTCTAGGATCCCTCCGTCAAAGACCGAAATATCCAGCTGCCCCCTGAAACCCAGCTTCTCTATCTGCTCGCCGGCCATGCCGGCGCGGCTGCCGCTGCGGCACATGAGCAGCACCCGCCGTCCGACCAGCGACTGCAATACTCCCGGCGCCGAATGCGCGAACTGGGACAGCGGGACCCAGATGGACCCCGGCACATGCTCCGCGGCGAATTCGTCCTGCTCCCTCACATCCAGAACCACGATGTCGTCCATAGGTCCCTCTCAGGCCCGGCCGGCTTGCTGCCCGGCCGGGACATCAATGTTAACAATTTCATGGCCGACGGAGCCACCCGGCGGATAAAAAATCCGGCCCGCGCTGCGGGCCGGACATCCGCCTATGACGGACGGCTCAGTTCCCCTTTCTGGTGAACGCGAGAGCCGCCTTGATCCTTTCGGCCCTGGCCGGACTGGCGCCCATCCTCCCGTCCTTTATCAGGCCGAGAGTGGCCGCCATCCACACCTTGAATTCCCTGTCGGGGGTCCGGCTCGCCGTGATCATATCCCTGTCCTCCTTCGCATATAGTCTACGCTATCCTGCGGCGCGAATCCCGAAAAAAAACCGAAGGTCCCGGGACCGGCGGCCGGCATTTGCGCGGCGGCTCCGCGTAACGTTATAATACCTGGACCATGGCAGAGGACCTATCCATCCGTTCGGGCACCAAAGAGGAGAAATACCTCTCCCTGCTGCCGCAATTGAAAGCCCTAACTAGCGGCGAAACGGACCTGACCGCCAACCTGGCCAACATAACCGCCGCCCTGAAGGAACAGTTCGGCTGGCTGTGGACGGGTTTCTATCTGGTCAGAGGAGACGAGCTGGTGCTGGGGCCGTTCCAGGGCCCGGTGGCCTGCACCCGCATAGCCAGGGGCCGCGGCGTCTGCGGCGCCGCATGGGCGCGGAAGGAAACTATCCTGGTGCCGGACGTCTCGAAGTTCCCCGGGCACATAGCCTGCAGTTCCAGGTCCAGGTCCGAGATCGTGGTCCCGGCCCTGCGGGACGGAGAGGTGGTCGCGGTACTGGACATCGACAGCGAACTGCCGGGAGATTTCGACGAGACCGACAGGCGCTACCTGCGCGCCATTGTGGAAGGCGTAGAATTCGGACGGGAATAGCCGCTACGGGGCCTTTTCCGGGCCGTTATTCCCCGCCAGCCCGCCGAGCGCGGCCTCCAGCGCCGAGACCCTTTTTTCCAGCATCGCCAGCCTGTCTTCCGGAGCGGACGCCGGGCCCGCCGGGAGCGGAACGTCCGCCGCGCCGGAATAGAGCTGGCGGTAACGTGATTCCTTCTGGCCGGCCTGCCTGGGCAGCCTGGCCACCGGCGGGTCCTCCCGCCTGTCGCATAATCCCTGCAGGAGCGTCTCCACCTCGGCGGTACCGGAGAAAGAGCACAGCCTCTCCGTGCGCGCCTTCAGCTCGCCGGGGGTCTGCGGCCCCCTGAGCAGAAGGACGGTCATCGTCCCTACGACCTTCGGGTCGTCGCTGCCGAGCAGCCTGCCTATATCATGCCTGAATTTCGGCACCCGGTCGCCGGGGACCTGCAGACGTTCGGCCAGGCCTTTTTCTATCAGGCCGGTCAGCGCCCTTCCCAGGGTCTCGGCGTCCAGCTCCATCACCGGGTCCCGGCTGGTCTTCTGGTTGCAGGCGTTCAGCAGGGCGTTGAACGTAAGCGGGTACTGCTCCCGCGTGGTCAGGGATTTCTCGACCAGAGAGCCGAGCGCCCGCGCTTCCGCGGGGTCCAGTTCGGTAAGCATCTTAATAGCTCCTCTTCCGGGGCCTTATTCCACTTCCAGCAGTTCCACCACGAAGCACAGGTCCGCGCCCGGCGGGATCACGTCCCCGGCGCCGCTCTTTCCGTAGGCGAGGGCGGCCGGCACGAAAAGCCTGCGTTTTCCGCCTATCCGCATCCCGACGACCCCTTCGTCCCAGCCTTTTATCACCTGACCGGCGCCCAGCCTGAACCTGAAAGGCTCGTTGCGGTCGAGGGAACTGTCGAACTTCTTCCCGTTCGGGAAGGTCCCGGTGTAATGCACCGTCACCGCCTTTCCGCCGACGGCGGCCGGACCGCTGCCGGTCTCAAGGTCCGTGTATTTCAGCCCGGACTTCAGCGCCACTTCTTGTTCCGCCATGTTCCCTCCTATTGGACCGCGACCGCTCAATGCCCGCAGATATCGCAGGAGGAGTTCTCCACCGGCTCGCTCTCCACCTGGAACGCCGAATGCCTGATATTGAACCGGCAGGAAACGGCGCAGGTGGCGTCCTTGAGGACCCTCTCGAACAGCTCCTTATTTTTCACCACCAGATGCGCGCTCAGGGCGTTGAAGCCGGCCGTTAGGCTCCAGACGTGCAGCTCGTGCACGTCGGAAACCCCGGGTATCGCGGCCAGCTCCGAGCGCACTTCCTTCAGGTCCATGCCGGTCGGAGTGCCTTCCAGAAGTATATGGAACGTCTCCAGCATAAGCCGCGTGGAACTGTAAAGTATCAGGACTATGATCGCCAGAGAGACGATGGTATCCGCCCGGTAGTACCCGGTGAAGTGAACGACGGCCCCGGCCAGCAGCGCCCCCACCGAACCGGCCATGTCCCCCAGGATGTGCAGGAACGCCCCGCGTATGTTGATGTTCCGGTCCTTATGCGCCGACAAAAGACGGGCCGAAACGATGTTCGCCGCCAGCCCGACCCCGGCCACGATCATCATCGGAACGGAAAGTACCTCCACCGGGGCCAGGAAACGCGCGTACACCTCCCGCAGCATGTAGCCGGACAACAGCCACAGAAGCAGGGCGTTCACCAGGGCCGCCACCACTTCCAGACGCCTGTAGCCGAAACTGCGCCGGTCGTCGGGAGCCATCCCGGAAAGTTTGGACGCTGCGAAACTTACCGCCAGGCCGGTCACGTCGGTAAGCATATGGAGGGCGTCGCTCAGCAGCGCCATGCTGCCGGTAAGAAGCCCGCCCGCCGCCTCCACCGCCGCTATAAGGGCGGTGACAAGGAACGCGGCCTTTATGCTGCGCCGCGCCGCGTGATCGGGATCGTTATGATGGTCGTGCATTGCCGCCTTCCGCCGCCTGCCGTAAACCGCGCAGAGAATTTGCTAAACCGCCGCCTCTAACATTATAATATTTTAAATCTGGATCCCGGCGGCTCCGGGAACCGGCGGCAGGACCACATGAAAACCACGCTTGCGGCCCTTATCTCTCTTACCGTTCTCATCCTCTCTGCGGCCGCCGTCTTCGCGCAAAAAGAGATCAGCGCCTCGGACCTGATGGAACGTCTGACCTCCATGGCCGCCGAGGTTCCTCCCCCGCCCAGGGTCACGGAAGCCGAAGTGGTGGAACTCGAAGAAGGCGATCCCGAAACGTATATCTTCATAAAAGAAGCTAAAGCCCACCCGCCGGAACCCGAGAACCTGGGAGGCGACGGGGTGATCTCTCTTACCAGAATGGACAACGGAGAGACCCTAAGCGCGCGATACCGCCGCCGGAACGGCGCTTACAGCAGGAAAGCCCTGGCCAGGATAAGCGGCCTCATGCGTTGCAGCCTGACCGGCCGTGAAACGCAGATCGCCGTAAAGCTGGTGGAATTGCTGGACGCGGTGGAGGACCGGTTCGGCGGGCGCGGGATCGTCCTTCTCAGCGGCTACCGCACCCCCAGGCACAACGGCAGCGTTCCGGGCGCCGCCCGCCGCAGCCTGCACATGCTCGGCTGGGCCGCCGATATAGCGGTACCCGGCCAGACCCCGGACAGCGTGGCCGAATACGCCACCAGCCTCCGGGCCGGAGGCGTAGGACGCTACCCGGACGCGGGCTTCACCCATCTGGACGCGGGACGCTCGAGATACTGGTCCGTCACCGGTTCGCGCAAGAGGGGACGTTAATAGGGGGACAAGAGTCGGGAGTCGGGGGAGTCGGGGGTCGGGAGACCGTACGGAGGAGCGGGAAGGGGAGTTAATTCGTATAATTATCAGCATGCGGGAACCCGGCTGGACGGTACATTTTAAGGAGGGAAAATGAAAAGGACCCCTGAAATGACGAGCGTAAGTTCCGACTGGGAGAGTTTCCACGCGACCGACATCTCGGAAAGGCTGCCTTTCTTCGCCAAGGACGGACGGATTTACGACTGCCTTTTCGCGCAGCAGTTCGACCGCGCCCTGCTTACGCATCTCTTCGAGACCGCCGACGCCCTCCGCGGGCTGACCGCCACCAAGGAGGGAATGGACTACGCGGGCAGCCTCCTGTCCCACGCGCGCGCCATGCTCTACTTCGTGCAGCCGTCCACCAGGACCTTCCTCTCTTTCCTCAACGCCTGCCATATCCTCGGCATCAGGACCTCGGAGATACGCGACACGTCCACGTCCTCCGAGGTGAAAGGAGAGAGCCCGGAGGACACGGTGCGGACCTTCTCCAGTTACGTCGACATGATCATCATGCGCCACCCGACGCCGGGCTTCGTGGAGAAGACCGCCTGGCTCATGAACCGCACCAACCGGCCGGTGCCTATCATCAACGGCGGCTCCGGAAAGGACCAGCATCCGACGCAGGCCCTGCTGGACACTTACACCCTTTACCGCAGCTTCAAAGGGAACATGGACAACAGGAAAATAGCCATGGTGGGGGACCTGAAGCGCGGCAGGACCGTACGCTCCCTGACTTACCTGATGAGGAATTACAGGAATATCACCCTCTACTTCGTCTCGCCTAAGCAATTCCGCATGGAACCGGACATTCTGGATTTCCTGAAGCGCCACGATATGCCGTTCATAGAGACCGAGGACTTCAGGTCCGTAATGGGAGAGGCCGACGCCATCTACATGACCCGGATACAGGACGAGCACGACAAGGCCGGGGAATCCAGGGCCGTGGATTATTCCCCGTTCCACTTCAGGGCCGAACACCTGAAACTGATCGGGAAGAACTGCGTCATCATGCACCCGCTGCCGCGCCGGCATGAGATAGAGGTCACCGTGGACGACGACCCGAGAGCCGTGTTCTGGAGGCAGGAGCGCAACGGCATGTGGGCCAGAGCCGCGCTCATCTCCTACATTTTCGGGGTGGACGGAAAGATCAGGAAAGGATAGTCCGGTCAGTAGGCGTCCAGGGAATCGAATTCCCCGGCGCGCTTCTTCACGAAGAGTTCCTTCATATCGCGCCCGTAGGCCAGAGGGCCCTTCGGCCAGCCCATAGCCAGTTTCATCGCCGTCTCGATATCGTGTTCGGAGGCCATTATCTCCGAGGCCAGGGTCCGGGCCTCCTCGATGACCGGGCCCATAAGGTCGGAGAAGATCTCCTCTTTCGGCGCGTTCTTCAATCCCAGATACTTGACGACGTTCGAGAGCTCCGGGTTCTCCCCGACTATCCGTCCGTCCTCGTAGATATAGAACCCTATCGTGGATTTCCTGCCCAGCTGTCCGTACTGCACCAGCCGGAGCGCCATCGCCGAAGGGGTCAGCCGCTCCGGCCTGCCCAGCGCCTCGTAAATATCCTGCGAGGCCTTATACCCCCTGTCCAGACCCAGGAAATCCGCGGTCTCCAGGGGGCCCAGCGGGGCGCCGCTCACCTCCCTGAAAGCGCCGTCTATATCGCCGGGGAGGCCTTTTCCCGCCTCCAGCAGCTTGAAAGCGCTCAGAATGAAGGGCAGGCGGAGACGTTCCACTATCTGTCCGGGATTATCCTTAACTATCACCGGCGTTTTTTCGATCTTTTTCAGCAGGGTCAGGGCCGCCTCCAGGCAGTCGTCCCTGGTAGCGTCGGTCCTTACCAGCTCGACCAGCGGGTTCGAGCGCACCGGCCGCTGGAAATTGAACCCTAGAGTGCGGTCCTTCGGGAGGTCGGAGGATTCCAGGACCTCTTTCAGCGGATGGACGCCGCAGCAGACGGCGACCACGCACTCCGTCCGGATGAAGGGCTTCAATTTGGAAAAGAACTGCCTGCGGACCTCGAGGTCCTGCGCCAGGGTCTCCACCACGATATCGGCTCCGTCGAACTTCGACAGGTCCTGCACTCCTTCCAGGTTCGAAAGCAGGTCCTCCCGTCCGGCCTGGCGCATGGACCATTTTATCTTGGCGAGGGAGATGTTGAGACTGTCCTTGAAATTGTCGAAGATGCGGACCTGGCAGCCGTATTTGAGGAAGATCTCGGCCAGCCCGGTCCCCACGGTGTTGGCGCTCAGGACGCCTATCGCTTGAATATCCATATCTGGCCCCTCCGATGCCGCCGAAGATCGTTCAGACCGCCCTCACTTCTTCCATCCGGACCAGGCCTTCCTTGTTCAGCACGATCCTGATACGGTCGTAATGCACCTTATCCTGGCCGCGCGCCGCGGCATAGGAATATTTGATTATGAGGTTCATATGGTACACCCGGGCGCACGGGACCGGACGTATGCTCCCGGTGCCCGGGTCCGCGTACAGATAATCCACGCTGGAATCGTCGGCCTGGGTTATAAACTCCTTCACGTTGAACCGCATGATGTCGTTCAGGTCCTTGCGGCGGCTGTGCGTCTTGAGTATCTTCCCGGGGTAGAGGGCTATCTCCTTCTTGTATTTGAACACGCGTTCCGGCTTGCCGTCCTCGTCCACGGAAGTTATGTTGTCTATGCTGCGCAGACGCGCGATATCCGGCGGCACGTCCTTCTCCGAGATGAAGGTGAAGGCCTCCTTGAGCACGCCTATCTTCTTGGAATCTATCGGGTCCAGGATCTTTATCTCCCTGTCGGAGAACCAGCGGGTGAGGTTCCTGGAGAAAAGGAGCTTCAGCCAGTCCTTTATCCTGTCCTTGAACACGTAACTGACCACTATCACGGCCACGAAAGGAACGCTGTTCATCGTGTACCGGTTCTGCGCGTAGATGGCGGCCATCGCGGCGAACAGCATGGCGACGCCGGCCGCCAGGCCCAGGACCACCTGCGTAGCCGCCTGCCACTCGTCCACCTCGGTCTTCAGGTACAGCACGCTGGAAATGAACTTCTTCAGGACGCCGCGCCTGTATATCAGGACCTCGTTCGTGTCCCCCGCCCGGAGCACCGACGGATATCCCATGGCGGAGCGGTAACGTCCCTGTGAGAAGACGAGCTCGGTCAGGACCTTCTCGAGCTCCGACGGTCCGCCCGGCTGATGGGAACACCCCCGCAGGGCGGCCAGGGGCGGGGCAAGATGCTCTTCTATCGTCAGGCTCAGGTACTCGTCCAGGAATTTATAGGTTTCCTTCAGCCGGACCGGCACCACCGGGTCCATGATCCCGGCCTTGAGAGAGTGGACCTCGTCCACGAGCTTCCTGAGGTCCGCGAGGAAGGCGGAGAACCCCTCGCCGTCGAACATCCTGCCCCCGCCCTCCCCCCGGGCGGAGCACGCCTCGAGTTCCGATATGAAAGCCCTTGCGTGGTCCCTGATCTCGCCCTTGATCACGCAGCCCAGCAGCTTCAGCTCCTCGTAGACCGAATCGATCAGCTCCGGCTCCTGGGAACCGGAAAGTATGTCGGCGAGGCTCTTCCTGGCGCGGTTGAGCGGCGACGCCGGCAGGCCGGGGTCCCAGAGCTTGGACAGGCTGATCCTCGGGGTCTTGAAGCGTATATAACGCTGGTTGCTGTTGTAAAAATCGTCCTTGGTATAGGTTCCGGGGGCTATGTTCAGCGAGCGCGGAACGAAGAAGTAGCTCTCCAGCTCGTACACGGTGCGCGAGGAAGCCCCCAGGTCCATGTCCAGCTTTATCTCGAAACGGTGCCTGTCGTGCAGCGTTATCTTGGAGTCGAAAACATCGTCGCGTTCGTCCATCATATGGGATCCGTGACCGTGAAAGCCGAATACGCCGGGACGGTGGCCGCCGCCGTTCGCCGGACACCGACGCTTCGCTCCTTACGGTTTACGCTCCTTGTCCGGGTGGAATTTTTCGTGCGCGGCCTTCACCCCCGACCGCTCCACATGCGAGTATATCTGCGTCGTGTTGAGGCTCGCGTGCCCCAGCATCTCCTGGACCGAGCGCAGGTCCGCTCCGGCCTGCACCAGATGCGAAGCGAAAGTATGCCGGAACAGATGCGGATGGACCTTTACATCCGCTTCCCTGCCGAGCCGGAGTATGTCTTTCCAGAGCTGGACCCGGCTCAGCCTGCGGCCGAGACGGTTCAGGAAGATCTCCGCCCCCGCGTCGCGTCCGGAGCCTCCGAACCTGGCCTGCCGCAGTTCCATGTACCGCCCCAGAGCGTCCAGCGCGGCCCGATGGACCGGCACCAGCCTCTCCTTGGAACCCTTGCCGAGAACGCGCAGCCAGCCCTGCTGCGCGTTCACCGCCTCCAGCCGCAGTCCGAGCAGTTCAGAGACCCGAAGCCCGGAGGCGTACAGCAGCTCTATCGCGGCGACCGTCCTCATACGGACGAAGTTGTCCCGGGCGGGGCAGGAAAGCAGCTTATCCATATCCTGCCGGGAGAGGAACCTGGGAACGCGCTGCGGCGAGCGCGGCGCCTTGAAGTTACGCGTGGGGTCCGAAGAAAGCCTGCCGTCCAGCATCAGGAAGCGGTAAAAGGAACGCAGCGCCTCCGTCTTCCTGAAAACCGACGAGCTCTTCAGCCGGCCCTCCGACTTGAGCTTCCACAGGTATTCCTCTATGAAGCCCGCGTCGGCCTTCAGCGGGTCGGCCCCCACGGCCTCGCAGTGTTCCAGGAAAGCCCTCAGGTCCCCGGCGTAGGCCAGGCAGGTGTTCCCGCTGAGTCCGCGCTCAAGGGCGAGATGTCTCTGGAAATCAGCCGCAAGTTCCCCTGTCATACTCCGGCCGGAGCGTCACTTCCTGGACGACCGCTCTTTCTTCTCGGCTTTTTCCTCGCCTTTCCCGTCCGCTTTTTCCCCGGAGGGGGCCGCGCCGGGCGTCAGGAACCGGGAGCGGAGCTCGGTCTCGATCTCCTTGTACTTGTCCGGGTTCTGCTTCAGCCAGCCCTTGGCGTTGTCCCGGCCCTGCCCCATCCGCTCGCTCTTGTAAATGAACCAGGTGCCGGTCTTTTCTATAAGGCCGGTCTCCACGCCCATGTCCAGCACGCAGCCTTCGACCGAGATGCCGGAGCCGTTTATCATCTCGAACTCCGCCTGGCGGTAGGGAGGCGCCACCTTGTTCTTCACGACCTTTACCCGGATGCGGGCGCCGGTGACCACGTCTCCCTGCTTGAGGGTCTCGATCTTGCGTATATCCATGCGCACGGAGGAATAGAACTTCAGCGCGAGGCCGCCCGGGGTCGTCTCGGGACTGCCGAACATTACTCCTATCTTGTGGCGGAGCTGGTTTATGAAGATCACCGTGGTCTTGGTGGTCGACATGATGGAGGTCAGCTTCCTGAGCGCCTGGCTCATGAGGCGGGCCTGCAGGCCCATGTGCTGGTCCCCCATCTCCCCTTCGATCTCGGCCTTCGGAACGAGCGCGGCCACCGAATCCACGACTATGAGGTCCACGGCCCCGGAACGCACCAGCTTCTCGGTTATCTCCAGCGCCTGCTCGCCGGAATCCGGCTGGGAGATGAGGAGATTATCTATATTGACGCCCAGACGCTTGGCGTACATCGGGTCCAGGGAATGTTCCGCGTCTATGAAGGCCGCCATTCCGCCCCGCTTCTGCACTTCGGCCAGTATATGCAGGGTCAGAGTGGTCTTCCCCCCCGCTTCGGGGCCGTACACTTCCACGACCCGGCCCCGGGGCAGGCCGCCGATGCCGAGGGCCAGGTCCAGCGAGAGGGCGCCGGTCGGCAGGGCCTCGATCCTGACCTTCGAAGATTTTTCGCCGAGCAGCATTATGGCTTCTTTGCCGAAGCTCTTCTCGATCTGCGAGAGGGCCATCTCCAAAGCTTTTCCTTTTCCGTCCTTGTTGTCCGTAGTCACCATTGTTTTGTCCTCCGTATTACTTTAGCCGGGCGCCGCGGCGCGTAACGCTGAAATCCGGTGTCCCGCCGGCGGCACCTGTCTTAAAATGGTACCACGGGACCGCGACAGCGTAGTGTCGCTGTGTTCTGCGCTTTTTTAACGCATATCCGGCCGCCGGCGCCGGGCCGGGCGCGGACGCTCCCCGGCGGAACCATACTATTATACCTAGTTTTCAGGGGACCGCCGATGACCCGGGAGAGCGAACGCCGTCACGTTCTCCTGACCGGCGCGTAATCCCTGTCCTGTTCCACCGGCGCCGCGTAGGGCCCGTT
>JAKLEK010000229.1:279-2955 GCA_022703115.1 Elusimicrobiota bacterium | reverse complement strand
CCCGCCGGCTTCAAGATCGGAACAGGCGTAGTCGAAATCCGAATTCGCGGAATAGGCCATCTCGTCCTGAAGGGTGAGGATGCGTTCCGAAACATCTTCGAGCCCCTCCTCTATGCCGCCATGCCATCCGGCCTGGCCGCGCCACGCGCCGGGAAGGTGGAAAGCGGCCAGGAAAAGAGCCGCCAGCGCTCCGGCCGCAGCTCCGCGCAGAAGGAAAGCCAGCGGGCCGCCGAAACCGGCGGCGGCGGACAGACCGGCCGCCTTGAACACCGGCGGAGCGGGCCGGAAGGCTTCCAGGCCGGAAGCGACCCCCTTCAGGAGCGAGAGATCGGTGGAGCATGAAGCGCATGTTCCGATATGTTCCTTCACCATGTCCGAGACCCCGGCGGGCAGTTCGCCGTAGAAATAAAGTATCGTCCTTTCCCTGTATCCGCAGTCCATGACCCGTTCCCTCCGTCCTTATCTTACCAACGCCGGAGAAGGCGTTTTTATTGCGTCCATCAGGCCGCAGGCCCCGCTTTCTGCGGCCTGTTATCCGGCCCGCCGCCCGGAGCCGCCTCTCCAGCCCCGCCGTTCTCCGCCCTGTCCCCAAGTTCCCGCCGCATTCTGGCCAGCGCCCTGGACATGCGCGCCAGGACCGTGCCTATGGGCACCCCGGAAATTCCGGCTATTTCCCTGAAGGACAATCCGGAATAGTGCCTGAGGACGAAGACTTCGCGCTGTTCCGGAGAGAGCCGCTCGAAAGCGGCCTGTATAGCGCCGGACTCCTCGGCCTTCTCCAGAGCGGCCTCAGGGCCCGGCTCCGGAGACGGCAGCGCGTCCCCAAGAGGCCGGCCGTCCCCGGCGGCGGCGTCAAGGGAATCCTCCCGCCGGCGCGATACGGACCGGAACCGGTCCATCACCGCGTTGCGGGCCAGGGTGAATATCCAGGCGGAGAACCTGTCCCGCTCCCGGTAGGAGGACAGGTTCCTGACGACCTTGAGGAACACCTCCTGGAAAAGGTCTTCGGCCGCGGTACGGTCCCGGCAAAGACGCAGCAGATAGGCGAAGACCGGCCCCCTGTACTTCTCTATAAGGCCGGAGAGGGCCCCGGCCTCTCCGGCCCTGAAGGCCCTTATAAGGTCCCTATCCGCGGCGTTATCGTCCATTTTTTTGTCTTGCCGGCGGTAATTTCATAGGATATATTCAAATTATAGTATACATCCGCCCGCACATGAACAGAACCCCCGGCCGCCGCTTCACGCTTTACGCTTCGATCTTCGCGCTTCACTTCATGACGCCTTCCGGACCCATGGCCGCGGCCGCGTCCACGGCCTACGGCCTGTACCTGAACGGCGATCTGACCAAAGCCGCAGAAGCCTACATCAGGAAGAACGCCGACTCGCCCTCGGATATTGCGCCCCTGCTGGACGCGGCCATAATTTACAAGCAGCTCGGCCGCTACCCGCAGGCCGCCGAGGCCCTTGAAAAGGCCCTGAAAACGGACCCCCGCAGGAGCGACGTCCTTACCGAACTCGGCTGGATCGATTATCATCGGGCCGATTACGGCGCCGCGAGGGCGCATTTCGAGGGGGCCCTGCGGCTTCAGCCGCTGCATGCGCGGGCCGTCCTGGGCCTGGGCAGCGTGTACGCCAATCTGGGGGATAAGGCGAAGACCCTCGAACTTCTGGCCCGCTACCGCTCCCTGCGTCCGGACTTCGCGGGAGTGGACTATATCATGGCCTGGAACATGGTCAATTTCAAGATGTACGACGAAGCCAGGCAGAGCCTTATCGAAGCGCTCCGGAAGGACCCGTCATTCATGGAAGCCCGTCTGCCTCTGGCGGGGATCTACGCCCGCGAAGGCAAATTCGACGAGGCCTGGAACCAGTATCACAGGGTCCTGGACTACGCGCCGAACCACCCGGTAGCCGTAAAAATGATGCGCGTACTCGTGGGGAAACTTTCAAAGCAGCCGGAGGAGATACGCCCGCCTTTCCGGATCGCTAAGCCCCTTAAGATGGAACCGGTCCCCGTACTTGACGAGCTTTCGGGATCGGCCAGGGTACGTGTCGGAATAGGCACAGGAAATACCGGGCGGCAGCGAAGGAACAATATCTTCAAGTTCAGGTCCTACCATGGCCTGGACGTAATTGGAAAGACCAGCGGCAGGCTGTACGCCGGCGTTCCGCCGGACGAGATCTGGACAGTCCTGTACGAAAACGGGAAACTGGTCCTCAAAGATACCAGGGGCGTTGTATACGGGAACTTCACCGGCGCGTTGCTGATAAGGCCGAAGGACCCGAAGCGCGGCACCGTGATCCTGGAAAGCTGCCGCGAGTCCAGGAACCCTTTCTTCTCGTATTCCGACAGGGAATACAGGGGAGAGATAGAGCTCTCTCCGATAAAAGGGCAGGGTATAAGGATCGTGAACGTAGTCGACATGGAAGTCTACCTGCTGGGCGTGGTGCCGAGCGAGGTCTCCGCCCAGTGGCCTTATGAATCGCTGAAAGCCCAGGCCGTTCTGGCGCGCACCCAGGCGATAATACGCCGGGCGCGCGGGGGCGCCCATAAGGCCGACGGCTACCATATGTGCGACGGGGAGCACTGCCAGGCCTATAAGGGAGTGATGAACGAGGCCAACACCACCGACCGCGCGGTGCTTGAGACCGAGGGAGAGCTGCTGACCTATCACGG
>JAKLEK010000229.1:0-269 GCA_022703115.1 Elusimicrobiota bacterium | reverse complement strand
CACGGCCGGCCCGCCTACACGTTCTACCACTCGAACTGCGGAGGGTACATCCAGGCTTCCAAGGAAGTGACCGGCTGGGGCGACGTCCCGTACCTGACCACCCACCAGGACCTGCCGGAAGGAACCGCCCCCCCGCCGGATTCCCCATGGGCGTTCCACCAGTGGATAACAGGCGCCCCGGAAGCTAACTGCAATTATCCAGGAAGGGTGCGGGCCTCGGAATACCGCTGGTTAAGGCTTATACGGCAGAAGGATATGGAGTTCCGCAT
>JAKLEK010000228.1 GCA_022703115.1 Elusimicrobiota bacterium | reverse complement strand
GAATTAGCCGCCTGCTGAAAAACCCGCGGCACGCGGCGGGCCGGTCCGGCTGACCCGCCGGCGGGATTAAAGGTATAATCTTGTTGCGTCGGTCCCATGTCCGGCCCGCCGGCCCCGGCGCCTAAAGTCGGAGGTTCCCAGTACATGAAACATCTCAGGAAACTCGCCCTTATTTCCCTGGTTTCGGCCCTTATCGGCCTGGCTTTCCCATATGTGAATTTCGCCATAGACCAGACCTATCAGCAGCTGAAAGTGATAGTGGACGTGATGGAACTGATCCGAGAGAATTATGTCGACGAGGTGGAATCCAGGAAGCTCATATACGGGGCCGCGGCCGGGATGGTCAGGGAACTGGACGATTTCTCCCAGTTCATGGAACCGGACGTCTACACCAGGGTCAAGAGCGATACCGAAGGGGAGTTCGGAGGCATAGGCATAAGGGTGGACCAGCGGGAAGGCTGGCTTACCGTGGTTACCCCGCTTCCCAATACCCCGGCCTGGCGCGCCGAACTGTATCCGGGGGACAAGATAATAAAGATAGAGGGCGAGAGCACCAAGGACCTGATCATCGACGAGGCCATTAAGAAGCTGCGCGGCACTCCGGGCACCAAGGTGACCATCACTATTTCGCGCGAACCGGAGGACAAGTCCGCCGAGTGGATCACCAGGGACGTGCCCCTGGTCCGCGAGATAATAAAGACCGAGAACGTGAAATCCCGGGTCATAGACGGGAAGATCGGATATATCAAGGCCATAGAGTTCACCGGACATGTGGTCGAAGATTTTACCAAAGCCCTTGAGGACCTGAAGAAGCAGGGCATAGAAAGCCTGATAATAGACCTGAGGTACAACCCCGGAGGGCTGCTTTCCGGTTCCGTGGACATCTCCAAACTCTTCCTGGACGACAACAAGATGATAGTCTACACGAAGGGCCGCAGGGCCGAGAACTATCAGGAGTTCAGGGCCTCCTCCAGGGCGCCGTACTCGGACCTTCCGCTCGTCATACTGGTGAACCGCTATTCCGCCTCCGCCAGCGAGATAGTTTCCGGCGCGATGCAGGATAACAAGCGGGCCGTAGTCATAGGAGAGCGGACCTACGGAAAGGCGAGCGTTCAGTCCATGATACCGCTTTCGGACAAGTCGGCGCTCCGGCTTACGATCGCCAAGTATTACACCCCGTCCGGCCGGTCCATACACCGCGACGAGAAGAAGAATTCCGGCGGGATCACCCCTGATATCGAGGTCAAGGTTCCCGTAGAGACGGAGAAGAAGCTTCTGCAGCAGGCCGAGGAATTCTACTATCCGGGCAAATCCGAGAGCAAGGACGGGAAGGGCGGGGACAAGAAAAAAGAACCGCAGGTGCGGGACGAAGTCCTCGAGCGCGGGGTCGAGATCCTGAAGGCCCGGGACGTCCTGGTCAATCTGAAGGTACAGAAGCAGTAACTCGATGCGCGTACTGGCCCTCGAGACGACCTGCGACGAGACGTCCGTCTGCCTGCTTGACGGCGACAGGGTCCTCTCCAACGTCGTCCTTTCTCAGATCCCCCTGCACCGCAAATACAGCGGGGTGGTCCCGGAGCTGGCCAGCAGGGCGCATCTTGAGAATATCCCGGCGGTCCTTTCCGCCGCTTTGACCCGCGCCGGCTACCGGCGGCCGTTCTTCCGTTCCGGCCGTCCGGCGGGGCCGAAAATAGACGCCGTGGTCTTTTCGCGCGGGCCCGGGCTTCCCGGGGCCCTGCTGGTATCGAGGGTAGCCGCGGAGACGGCGGCTAGGCTGCTGGGGACCAGGCTCATAGGGGTCAATCATCTGGAAGGTCATTTCCTGGCCTGCGAACTCTCCGGAGGCGGCGCCGCCGCGCCGATACGTTTTCCCTGCATTGGGCTCATCGTCTCCGGCGGCCACACCGAACTCTGGAAGGCCGGCGGGTACGGCAGATACGAGGTCCTCGGGCGGACGAGGGACGATGCCGCCGGCGAGGCTTTCGATAAAGTGGCGAAATTGCTGGGGCTGGGTTATCCGGGGGGGCCGGCGGTGGAAAAGGCCGCTTCCAGGGCCGAAGCGGCCGGGGACGCGGCGCGGGCTTTCCCGAGGCCCTACATGGACGACACCTGGGACTTTTCTTTCAGCGGGCTCAAAACAGCGGTAGCCTACCGCCTCCGCGACCTGCTCGGCGCCGGTTTTTATGAGGAGCGCCTGCGTCTTCCCGCCCGGGAGGCCGGCTCCGTATGCCTCGCTTTCGAGGAAGCCGTGGCCGACACTCTGGTCAGGAAGACGGTCAGGGCCTGCGCCGCTTTCGGCGTCCATCGCGTGATCGTCGGGGGCGGGGTGGCGGCAAATCTCAGGCTGCGTAAAAAATTCTCCGAGGCGTTCCGCGGGCTTCCGGGCGGGGGGGCGGTGAGGTTCGCCGAGAGGCGCTATTGTACCGATAACGCCGCCATGATCGCGCTTTGCGGAGCCAGGCGGCTGGCGCGAGGCGCGTACGGCGGCCCGCTGGACATAGCCCCGGACCTGTCCGCCGCGTCATGGCCGCGGGTACGCGCGTAATATTTACTTAACAAACGTAACGTAGACTAACGGATATTTATGGTCATATGGCTTCTCGCCGATCCGGATGACGGGAAGTTCGCGGCTTTCAGGAGCCTGCTGAACTCCTTCTCCGAGCATTATCCGGACATCAGGGCCGATTTCAGGGTGCTCACCCGGCGTTCCATGTGGCGCCGTCTCTTCGCGCATCTCCGCGACGCCAGGCACAGGGAATCCGCGGATATAGTGGAACTGCCCTGCTCCTGGACGGCCCTGTTCGCCAAGCTCGGACTTCTGGCCGAGATCGACGGCATACTCGAAAACTTCAACCGCGCCAGGTATCCGGAATTCCTCAGGAAAGGGTTCGTTCCGAAAGGCGGAGAGGCGGCCTTCTCCGCGCCGTGGTGGATGGAGGCGCCGGCGCTTTTTTACCGTCC
>JAKLEK010000227.1 GCA_022703115.1 Elusimicrobiota bacterium | reverse complement strand
CCCCGAAGGTGTGTACGAGGGGGAGCAGGGTCTGGGTTCCGGGTATCCCCATGAAGAGACGAGAGAGATCGTTCCTGCCCGGCTCCTTCTGCGCCCGGGTGAACGTGCAGTTGTCGGTCGCGACCACTTTTATAGAGCCGTCTCTGAGGGCCGACCAGAGCTTCCGGGAGTCTTCCGGCTTCCTGATAGGCGGGCAGGTGGCGTAAAGATGCCCGTCTGCGCGCGCCAGCATGGAGTCGTCAAGGGCCAGGTATTGAGGGCAGGTCTCTCCGACGGCCCTGACCCCGGCGGCCCTCGCCGCGGCTATCAGGCCGGCCGAAACGCCGGAGGACAGATGCACGAAGTATACGTTCCCGCCGGCGCAGCCGGCGAGGACCAGAATACGGTTCACCGCTTCCCACTCGGTGAAGTCCGGCCTGGAGAGCAGGTGGGCCGAAGCCGCCCTGCGGGACGACCGCGCCGCCCTCCGGGTCAGGAGGTCTATTATCCCTCCGGATTCCGCGTGCACGCAGATGAGCGCCCCGATGCGGCCGGAGGTCTCCAGCGCTTCGAAAAGCTCGGCTTCGGAAGCCATAAGCCCGCGCGATTCGTAAGCGGTGAATAATTTGAAACTTGGCACGCCCAGGACCGCCATCGCCTTCATCTGTTCCGCCGGGGCGTTAAGGCGGTTCCACGACGGCACCACCGAGTGGAAGCCGTAGTCCACGTGCATAAGGCCTTCGGCTTCTTCCAGGCGCGCCCGCAGCCCTTCGGCTAGAGGCACGCCCGGAGCCTGGCCGGTATAGTCGATTATAGTGGTGACGCCTCCACAGGCCGCGGCGGCGGAGCCGGAATAGAAATCATCTGAGGTCATCTTTCCGCCTCCCAGGTGGAGGCTGAAATGGGCGTGGGCGTCTATTATTCCGGGAAGTACGGTGAGACCGGATGCGTCAATGACGCGTCCGGCCCGGGGCAGGGGTCCGGAGCGGGGCCGAGAAACGCGCGTTATCACCCCGTTGCGGACGAAAATATCCGCCCGGACCGGCCCTCTTTCGAGCGAAGCCAGCCCGCCTTTGACTATAAGGTCGTATTTCATCTTTCAGGGCCCGCGGGGTCCCGGCGCTGAGAGAAGAGGACGATCCCGGCCAGCCAGGTCGCCGAGAGGAAGAGAAGTCCGGCCGCGGTCAGCCAGGCCCAGAGGGTCCGCGTATCCCGCTCCGACTGGAAAGCCGAGTAGGCCAGGGAGGCGCTCGAAGCCGAGACGGCGGCCCAAAGCGTAATGAACAGTGTTCTGATAGCTGTTTTCATATGCCGGCTCCTGCCGCCGGTCCCAGGTCCGTCAGACCATGGTCGCGGTGACCCGTATGACCTCGGACAGGGTCGTCACCCCGCTGCGGGCCTTTCCGATGCCGTCCATCAGGAGCGTGCGCAGCTTCCCTGTCTGGATGGCGGTGCGCCTTATCATGTCGGTAGGGTTGTGGTCGAGCACCTGTTTGCGTATATCCTCGTTCATCAGCATCAGCTCGAATATCCCGGTCCGCCCCATGTAGCCGGTGTTGCGGCAGGAAGGGCATCCCTTCTCCACTTTGTAATCGGCGCCCGGCTTCATTATGAGTTCCTTGACCAGTTTCCCCTCCGCCGGGTCCATGTTCTTGATGAACTCGTTCACCACCGCTTCGGACGGGGCCGCCGCTTTCTGCGCGCATTGCGTGCAGACCTTGCGTACCAGCCTCTGCGACATGGCGCCGAGCATGGAGGAGGCGATGAGGAACGGAGGAACGCCCATTTCGAACAGGCGCTCGATTATGCTGGGCGCGTTTATGGTGTGAATGGTGGTGAAAAGCAGATGGCCGGTAAGGGCCGAGCGCAGGCTGATCTCGGCCGTCTCGTAGTCCCTTATCTCTCCTACCATGATAACGTCCGGGTCCTGGCGCAGGATGGTCCTGAGGCCTTCCGCCCAGGTGAAGCCGGTCTTGGCGTTGATCTGCGCCTGGTTCACCCCTTCCAGCCTGTATTCCACGGGGTCTTCCAGCGAGATGATGTTTATCATCGGGGTGTTGATGTTCTTCAGCATCGCGTACAGGGAGGTGGTCTTGCCGGAACCGGTCGAGCCGGTGATGAAGAATATGCCGTAAGGGTTGCGTATCAGCTTCTTGAGGACCGTGAGAGGTTCCTGGTCCATGCCCAGCTGTCCCAGGTCCAGGCCCAGCTGCTGGCGGTCCAGGACCCGCAGAACGAGCTTTTCCCCGTTAACGGTCGGGAAAGAGGAGACCCGGACCTGTATGGCCCGGCCCGCGATCATCTTCTGGAATCGCCCTTCCTCGTTCCTGAACGAGGTGGGAGGCTCAGGGTCGAAACCGGCAAGGACCCTTATGCGCTGCGTGAGAGGTATGTCCACGTTCTTCGGGGCGTTCAGCATGTCCTGAAGCATGCCGTCCACCCGGAAGCGCACGCGCAGATTCGCGCCCTGGTTCTCGATGTGCACGTCGCTGGCGCGTTCCTGGACAGCGTGCTCCAGGATCATGTCGCTCAGCTTGATGGCCAAGTCGATACCGGGGGCCCGGCCTTTGGATTTGACCAGTTCCTGATATGATTCTTCTATGTTCCCGATCGCCGGTCCGGCGGACTGCGGTTTCAGCTGCTGCGGTTGCGGTGTTTGCTGCGGCTGCTGCGGCTGTCCTCCCTGCGAAGGCTGTTCAGGCGCATTTCCCCAGAATGCCATAGAAATTCTCCTTCCCCTGATAACGGCGGACCGAACGTTCCCCGCGCTCGGAACTGATTATACAAAATTACCTGTATTCCACCTTGAGTATTTCCAGGTTTTTTTCCCCGCTCGGAAGCTTTATCCGCACGGTCATTCCGGCCTTGGCTCCCAGAAGGCCCTGGGCCAGCGGGGAGGCGACGGATATCTTGCCGAGGCTGGGATCTGACTCGTCGGCGCTGCACAGTGTGTATACCAGCCGGTTCTTGAGGGCGCCGTCCACCATGGTTACGG
>JAKLEK010000226.1 GCA_022703115.1 Elusimicrobiota bacterium | reverse complement strand
CGGAACCCGGGGGGAAACCCCTCTCATCTCCGTCCTTTTCGGGGAAGAACAGTCTGATAAAGATGGTCCCGTCCTATCCTCCGGGCAGCTGACGGTCCGCGTTCCTCCGCCGGCCGGCGGATTTGCGCGTTACCCCGATAATTCATAGAATAAACAGGCGATGCGCCTCCCCGGACTGAAAGCGGGGCGGACGGAGATTATAATGATCAGAGATACGGCCGACCTTTTCATTCAGCCAGTTCTGCATATATGGGCCATATTCGTGGAATACATCCCGAACATAGTCGCGGCCCTCTTGTTCGTCCTTTTCGGGCTGTTCATAGCCAGGGTCCTGAGTTCCGTGCTTGAACAGTTCCTCAGGCGTATAAAGCTGGATTCCTACACCAGCCAGGTCGGGATAAACGAGGTTATGGTGCGTTTCGGATTCGGGCGTTCGCCCGCCGCGATCATAGGTTTCGTGGTCTACTGGTCCCTGATACTGGTGTTCTTCGTGTCCGCCGCCAATATCCTGAACCTCACGGTGATATCCGACATACTGGAACGTTTCCTGCTGGTCTTCCTCCCGAAGATAGCGGCCGCCGTCTTCATAGCGTTCGGCGGACTTATGTTCGCCCGGTTCCTCTCCGATGTGGTGAGGAGCTCAGCCATGGTCAATAACCTGCGCGGCGGGCGGTCCCTGTCCAAGATAGTCCATTTCGTGGTACTGCTCTTCACCGCTTTCGCGGCGATAGAACAGCTCGGGATAGAGATGAAGATAATACGCTCCAGCATCCAGATACTCATAGCCTCGCTGGGCCTGGCCTTCGCTATAGCGGTAGGGCTGGGGGCGAAGGATATCGCCCACGGGATAATCAAGGGCATGCTGACCGAGAACAAAGAAGAAAAATAGCCCGGCTTCGAGAACGATGAAAGAAGGGCCGCGGTCCCGGGACCGCGGCCCTTCTTTCTTTGCGCGGCAGGCGCTGCCGTCAGTGGGCCGATCCCGCCTTTTTTCCGGGCTTGCCGTTCTCCGCCGGGAGCACGAGTTCCTTCAGGCCTTTGCGTATCACGGAGACGATCAGGTCTATCTCGGCGCTGGTTATGCCGAAGGAAGGTGTGAAACGGAGGCCGCACTCGCCTCCGTGTATCATTTCGATGCCGTTCACCCGCATGAACTCCTCGAAACCGCCCTCTCCCAGTACCCGGTACCGTTTCGGGTCCAGCATCGCGCTGACCATCAGACCGGTGCCCACCACGCGCTCTATGGCGCCGGGGAACTCCCCGGCGAGGCCGCGGAACTTGACCAGGAATTCCTCGCCGCGTTCCTTTATGTTCTTACGGATATCGTCCGTCAGCGCGTCCAGGACCGCGCAGCCCACCTCCATGGCGCGGGGATTGCCGGTCATGGTATTGCCGTACAGTCCCGTCACGTAGCGGGCCGCCGTCTCTCCTGAGAGGGCGGCGACCGAAAGCGGATACTGCCCCGCGTTGAGGGCCTTTGAGAACGTTTCGATGTCGGGGGGAACGCAGTTCTCGAAACCGTCGTAGTCCGTTATGCTGAGGCAGCCCTGCGCCCGCAGCGCGGCCTGTATGGAGTCCACCACCAGCAGACTTCCCATTTTCCGGGTTAGTTCCCTGGCCTCGTCGTAATAAGCCCGTTCGAGGGCCAGTCCGGGGATGCCTTCGCCCATGACCGGTTCGACGAAGAAGGCTTCGAAGAAAACGCCGTCCTTTTCCGCATCGGAAAAGGTCTTGCGCAGGGCGGCCAGGTCGTTGATCGGCACGAATACGAGCTCGTCCGGGGTCCTGAAAGAGGCCAGGTACCTCGAGTAGAGCGAACGGCAGGAATGGGACAGGCGCGCCGGTCCTTCGGTGCGGCCGTGGAACCCTTCGACCACCGCCAGGCGCTTCACTTTCCTGCCGGCCTGCCTGCCGCCCGGGTCGGTCATGGAGCGGGAGTGGATGTCGGCCAACCGGCAGGCGAAGGTAACGGACTCCGAACCGCTGTTCAGGAAAACGAACTTTTCGAAAGGGCAGGACCCGCGTCTGAAGCCTATGTGTCTGGTCAGGCGTTCGGTCAGGCGGTACTGGCTGAACGACGGGGTCATCACGTTCGCCATCACAAGGGGCTCGCTCATGGCCGAGAGCACGGCGGCGGGGGCATGCCCCATGCCCAGCATCCCGTAGCCTCCGGAATCGTGGACCACGGCGCCGTGCGTCGTCACTATCCAGGGGCCGGCGGCCGCGAGGGGCACGTACGGGTTCACGCTCGGGGCCAGGTAGAAGTTGAGGATCCTCTTCTGGAGGAGGACGCAGAGCTCCTTCTCGTCCATCTTGAACAGGTTCTCGTGCTCTGAGGAGAGCGCTTTGCGCTTCTCGGCTGCGGTCTCAATGGCCCGCGCCAGGTCTCCGTCGCGGCCCAGGAAATCCCTGATCGCCCCGTCCTCCAGTCCGCGGGTGCGCGCTTTTCCGGCGGAATTACGGATAGAATGCAGCTTGTCCAGCAGGTTCTGAACTTTCATCGGACCTCCATGTGAAATCGATACCCCGGCCGAACGATTATTCTACAAAAAAAGAGCCGGGAATTATCTCCCGGCTCCTGACGGAGAACGCCGCGGCCGCCCGGTCCGGGCGGAGTCGCGGCGCGGACCGTTAGTCCAGATAGTCCCGGAGCATCTTGCTGCGGGACGGATGGCGGAGTTTCCTTATCGCCTTGGCCTCTATCTGCCTGACCCTTTCCCGCGTGACCCGGAAGATCTTGCCCACTTCTTCCAGGGTCCTGGGGTAGCCGGACTCGATGCCGAAGCGGAGCTTTATGATCTTCGCCTCCCTCTCGGTGAGGGTGTCCAGGATGTTGGTGACCTCGCGGCGGCGGAGGAGGTCCAGCGCGGAATGGGACGGAGGCAGGCCGGCCTTGTCCTCGATGAAGTCCTCAAGGTGCGAGTCTTCGTCCTCCCCTATGGGCGTGGAAAGGGAGATCGGGTCCTGCATGATCTTCAGGGCGTTCTTCACCTTGTCCATGGAGATA
>JAKLEK010000225.1 GCA_022703115.1 Elusimicrobiota bacterium | reverse complement strand
GATGACCTCCTGCTTCGCGGCCGGACTGCCGAGTAAGACCCCCGTGCCGAAGGACCAGACGGAACGCTGGAAGTTCATAGGACCTCTCACGCGGACGGTGCAGAAGATAAGCCACCGTCATCCGGGCGCGCTGGAAAAATTCTCCGACCTCACCGCAAGGCCCTCCACCGGCCTGCCGCTGGCGGCTCTGGTGTTCCTGGCCGCGTTCTGGGCCATACGCGCGGCCGGAGAGGGGATGATCTCCGGCATACTCGATCCGCTTTTCATGGAGTACTACCTGCCCGCCGCCATGAAATTCGCGGGCGCGCTGACCTCCTCCCCGTTTATCCTCCACGCGCTGCTGGGTCATACGCCGGAACCGCTTTCATCCTTCGGTCTGCTCACCACCGGCCCATACATACCGTTCGTTACCGTGATGCCGTACATCGTATCCTTCTATCTCGTGCTGGGGGTCCTGGAAGACACCGGTTATCTTCCGCGCCTGGCGGTGCTGCTGGACGGCACCATGCACCGTCTCGGCCTTCACGGCTACGCGGCGATACCGCTGATGCTCGGCCTTGGCTGCAAGGTTCCGGCCATACTGGCGGCGCGCGTGCTGGAAAACAGGCGCGAACGGGTCATAGCCACGGCCCTGGCCCTCTCCATAGCCCCATGCATGCCCCAGACCGCCATGCTCTTCTCCGCGCTCTCCCGCTTTCCGCTCGGCTATACCCTGGCCGCTTTCGCAGCGATCGCCGCCGCGGGGACCGCGGGCGGAGTGGTCCTGGCCAGAACGCTGAAAGGAGAGACCCCCGAGCTTTTCCTTGAAATACCGCCCTATCAACTCCCGGCGCCCGGGCTGGTCGCGCTCAAGCTGTGGCTCCGGCTGAGGGAATTCCTGTACGAGGCGGTGCCGATGATACTCCTGGGAGTGCTCGCGGTCGGCCTCCTGGACGCGGCCGGCGTCCTGGACCGCCTCTCACAGGCAGCCCGGCCGGCGCTCCAGGCGGCTTTCGGACTGCCCGGAGAGACCGCTTCGGTGATAACCCTCGGATTCCTGAGAAAGGACGTATCCATCGCGCTGCTCTCGCCGCTCGCTCTCGGCCCGGCCCAGACGGCCGTAGCGGGCGTTTTCCTCGCCCTCTACCTTCCGTGTCTCGCCTCCTGTCTGGTAACGCTCCGCGAGCTGGGGGCCGCCGACACGATCAAAGTGGTCTTCGTGAACTTCGCTATGGCGTCCTTGACCGCCGCGGCCCTCAACCTGCTGCTCCGATGACCGCCGGCCCCCGTTAACAATAGCGCAATACTCCCGCCGGCGCTCCGATCTATAATATATATCCATGGGAAGCGCGGCCGCGGGAGCGATTCAAACAGCTATGCCGGACAGCCAGAAAAAATCTGCGGACAAAGGCGGCGTACCCCTGCACCGGGCGTACAGGAAGCTGCCGCCGCTCACTCCCGGCCGCCTGGCCGTGGATTTCCTGTTCCTGGCGGGACCTTTCATCGCTCTGGTCCTGGCCGCCTTCCCCACGCTCACGCTGCTTATCTCCTCCGGAGTACGCAAGGTGCTTTCCGCCGCCATACCGCCGGAGCACATACGGACGGTTTTCTCTCCGGGCCCGTTCGGAGGCGCCTATTTCCTGTCGATGCCGGACCGGTTCCCTTCCGTATATTTCTCCTTCGGAACGCTCTCGGTCTCCATAGCCGTCATTGCCCTGGTATGGGGATTGCGGCAGAGCGGAAAACCGGCCGGGGCCTGGCTTACCTTCTTCGCGCTTATATCGGCGATCTCTTCCGTTTTTTTTGCTCTCGTTCCAGAAAGGTTCCCGTATACCGTGGAGATGTACTCCAGGCTCTACATAAAGACCATGCTGGTTATCTGGGTCCTTATCCCGACCGTGCTCAGCATAAGTCTCGCTGCGGTCCCTTCCTCCTTCTTCGCCAAACTCGGCCTGATAGGGGGCACTTTCCTCTACTCCTTCCTGCTTGGCGCCGTGCGCTACGCTTTCTTTCTGGCGGTGCTGCGAAAGGGCACCCTGCTGTTCATGCCGCTGCTGGTCTTCGCGCTGGGCCCGATGGTGGATTTCGTCTACGTGGTCAGTTTCTATTCCATGTACATAAGCCGGGTCTCTCTGTCCCTGCGCTCAAAGGGAGGGATATGGCGCTGGTCGTTCTGATACTGAAAGCGTACGTCATCGTCGTCATAGCGCTGACCTGCGCGTACCTGCTGCGCCAGTTCGTCTTCAGCATAAGCAGACTGGTCTGGGTCCAGAAAGTCTCCTACCAGGACATAATAGACTCGGATCTGCCGTCTGTGACGGTGCTGGTGCCGATGCATAACGAGGAACGAGTCGCGAAGAACATACTGGACAGGATGCTGGAGACCGAATATCCCAGGGACCGCCTGGAAGTGATACCGATAAACGACCATTCACAGGACGACACCCGGCACATCCTGGACATTTACGCCAAAAGATATCCCTTCATAAAGCCGCTGAACAGGGACACGGGACGCCGCGGAAAACCCGCGGCCATCAACGACGCGCTCAGGCGCTCTTCCGGCGAGGTGATAATAGTTTTCGACGCGGACTATATGCCGCCGAAAGGCATAATACGGGATATCGCGGTCGCGTTCAAGGACCCGGAGATCGGCGCGGTGATGGGCAGGGTTATACCGGAGAACGCGGGAGTGAACCTGCTAACCCGCCTGCTGGACCTGGAACGCTCCGGCGGCTACCAGGTCGACCAGCAGGCCCGCTACAACCTCGGGCTGATGCCGCAGTACGGGGGAACGGTGGGCGGTTTCCGCCGCGCCTATTGCGTGCCCAAAGGCGGGGAATGCTTTAACCCCAACATACTGACCGAAGACACCGAGCTAACCGTGAAGCTCTTCATCTCAGGCCGCAAGGTGGCCTACGCCAACCGGGTCGAATGCTACGAGGAGGTCCCGGAGGACTGGACGGTGCGCGGCCGGCAGATAAGACGCTGGGCGCGCGGTCACTCGCAGGTAATGTTCAAGTACATGCTCCCTCTGCTCAGGGCGA
>JAKLEK010000224.1 GCA_022703115.1 Elusimicrobiota bacterium | reverse complement strand
TTCGGTGAAGGGTTTTGAGGCGTCCCACCCGGACCTGGTAAAGGTGGTCAACGAGATCTGCATGATGCTGGCGCGCATAGGCATATAGGCGGAAGGACGGTGAGGGCCCGACGCCGCCTGCTTCAGCCCTTCTTCAGCGACGAGCGTATCTCCTGGAGTATGGAGTCGAGCGGCATTGATTTGTGTATGATGCCGATGACCTGGGGATAACGGGAGACGTCGGACCTGTTCTGTATCGAGAAGTGCGTAGCCGTCACTACCAGCACCGGTATGCTGGAAAGCCGCTGGTCCTTGCTCAGGGCTTCCAGCATCTGTATCCCGTCCAGTTCCGGCATGCCTATATCGGTAACTATCAGGTCCACGCTGGTGTCAAGGGCCAGGGTTATGCCTTCCAGGCCGTTGCGTCCGGTGGATATGTCGCATTCCTGCCCAAGGGATTCGACGATAAGGGACGCGAATATCTCGTCGTCGTCCAGGACGACCAGTCTGGGTTTAGACGCGGTCATGCCGGTAATATCCTCACCGCAGTATCTCTATCTGTCCTATGGACGGCTGGGGGACGAGAGCCTTGGATATGGCGCTTACGCCCTCCCCCACGTACATGCAGGCGATCAGGACCACGCTCGCCAGCAGTATGCCTACGGCTATGTTCCCCTTTTCCAGTTCCTTTCCTGCCCTGAACCGTCTGACCAGTCTGCCGAAGAGCCGCAGGGTGATGGAGATGGTTATTACGGCGAGCAGCATCGAGATGCCGAGATGTCCGGCCGAGAGGGCCGCGAGCTTGCCCAGGCCCAGGCTGTTCTCTCCGGGAGCGGACATGTAGAGGCGGAACATGCTTACCACCGAGGTCATGCCTTTCTGTAGTATCGTGGAGGCGGAAAAGAGTATGACGGAGACAAGGATGCCGACGGATACGTTGCCTTTATGTATCTCCTCCTCCATGTCGAAGTCCGGGTTCGCTTTTATGAACACCCTGTAGGTCAGGAATATCACGAACCCCGACATTATAACCGCGAGTACGAATTCGAACAGGCTCACCACGACTCTTACGTTAAACATGGTTCCTCCTCTGTCTGTCGCACCCCGAACCTGCGGTTCGGGGCGAATAACGCCGGGCCTCAAAAGGTGTCGGCCCGGTGCTCCCGGAGGAGGGCTCCGCCCTCCTTCCGCGCTTGCTCCCTTCGCCTAGCTCGGTCGCTGCGCTGAACCTCCCGAAGCGGAAACCCCTTCGAGGGTAATGAAACCGAGTTCTCTGTCTGTCGCACCCCGAACCTGCGGTTCGGGGCGATATCAATACATCAGTTCAGTCTCCCAGTCCTCTTCATCCCTTTGGAGCGGGTGACGGGTGCACCGGGCAAGCGGGGCCGTCGCGCAGGGCCGAGCTTGAGAAGCGCGAGGCCCGAGCGGGAGCGCGGCCACTGTGTGGCCGATAGCGTGCCCTGCGGTCCCGGTCACCCGGCACGCCCGCGGACTTCCGGATCCGATCAAACCCCGAACCTGCGGTTCGGGGTTAAAAGAACGGTTCTATCACGTATCCGTTCGAATTCTCCAGCAAGGAAGCGGTATCCGCTCCGACGGAACCGGGCGGCAGCCAGGCCGGCCCGGCCGGCTCCACCAGCACGTACTCCAGGCCTTCGTATCTGACGAACATGTCCCCCTTGCCGGGGATCCTACGTATAGCCATTAGGTAGTGCCCTGGAACGGCTATTCCGACCATGCGCACTCCGTTCCAGTTGGAGAGCACCGATGCCGCCACCCCGGTCTTCGTATCGCAGTCCCCCCAGCCGCTTAGCAGGGCTTTGACCGGCGGCAGAAGCCCTCCGATGTGGCGGCCGTTCTCCACCATGGGAGGGATCTGATAGCGTATCGCGGTCTGCACCATGGAGAGGACCGCGCCCACGGTGTCTTCGGCTCCGTAGCTCTTGTCGGAGGCTATTTTCTGGAAGGCCAGCGCCAGGGGTTTGAGCACGGCGGTGTTGCGCTTCACTACGTTCGGCATGTCGCACTCCACCACGTTCCCTTTGCGCAGCGCGAAACCCCGCTGAAGCAGCAGCTTGCGCACTTTCAGGTCGTAGTCCATCGCCACGTCCTGTATCGCTTTTTTAGCGGCGGGTTCCCCTCCCGCGCGGTAGGCCCTGTCCCACTCCGAGACGTGGGCTTTGTCCTTCCAGGCGCGGATCGCGTCCATCTCCCGGTCGGTGTATCCGTAGCCGGACATGTAATCCCGGAATTCCGGGGCTTTCATGCCGTAGGAAACGCCCAGTCCGTCGCGGTTGAAGTTGATGAAGTTGTATTCGGCGTTGTAGGCGTCTCCGCTCTGCCAGATCCTCTGTGCCGTGCCTTTTTCGACCCGGTCCCTGCGCATTTCCCGGAATCCGCCGGCCGCCTGCGCGCGCTGGCGCGGAGCCGTTCCGGGACGCGGCTGGAGCATCCTTTCCCATTCCCGCGCGAGACCGTAAGCGAGCGCGGAACAGGAGGACAGCAGAAGCAGGACGTATATCTGTGTTCGGCGGCTAAGCATCCGCGATAATTATATCAGTTGGACCCGTGTATGTGAACCCGGGGGCGTGTGCGCGGGACCAGCCCCGTTCAGTCTTCCTTGAACAGGCTGGCCGCCTTGTCGCTCGAGGTTACTATTCCGGTGATCATGGCCGAGCTGAAGCCGTGGTGCTCCATCCTGTTCAGCCCCTCTATCGTGCAGCCGCGCGGGGTCGTGACCTTGTCTATCTCGCTTTCCGGATGGCCACCGCCGGTCTGAAGCAGCAGGGCTGCCGCCCCTTTGGCCGTCTGGGCCGCCATAAGAAGGGCCTCGTCCGAGTGGAAGCCGATCTGTATCCCCCCCTGCGAAGCCGCGCGTACCGAGCGCAGGAAAAAGGCCAGGCCGCAGCCGGTAAGGGCGGTGGCCGGCAGCATCAGGTCTTCGCCTATGATCACGGTCTTGCCCAGTTCGTCGAAGATCCCCTTGGCGCGGGCGAGAGCCGCCTCGTTACCGGGGGCGGCGCAAAGGCATGTCATCGCCTCGCGTATGGCT
>JAKLEK010000223.1 GCA_022703115.1 Elusimicrobiota bacterium | reverse complement strand
GGGACTGAAAGCCGCTCGCCTCGGCCGCCGGACGGGCTTCAGCCCGGACCGAATATGCCGGGTCTGACGCCCAGGAAAGGATTCTCGCGCTCATCCTGCAGCGCTCCGCAGAACCCGCCCAGCATGTAGGAGAAGAGCATCGGCGCCCACGCGAGAGAATAGGCCCCGAACGAGGCTCCGGCCGAAAGGCGCAGGAACAGCGCCGTGGAGAATACGGCCGAAACGGCGACCACTCCGAAGCGCGCTCCGCGCGCGCTCTCGTCCAGCGACAGCAGCGAGGCCAGATAATACTGAAGAGCGGTGTTGGTGGCGGCCAGGAAGGCGAAACCGGCCGAATCGTAATACGAGCTCCGGAAGACGGGCAGGGCGGAGAGCGCGCCCAGGTGCGAGAGCCGGTACAGCAGGAAGACCAGAGCGCCGGCGCACAGGAACTGCGCCCCCATGAGCGCCGAGGAGATCAGCGAATAGACGGAAAGAGCGTACAGGAAAGGACCGCGGCCCTTCACTTGGCCTCCCGCAGGCCTATCTCCTTGAGAAAGTCCGGATCGTTCTGCCAGTCCGGGGTAACCTTCACCCGCAGCTCCACCTTGACCGGACGGCCGAGGAAAGAGGCCAGCGCCTTTTCGGACCCCTCCCTCAGCTTTTTTATCATGCGGCCGCCCTTTCCTATTATTATAGGCTTATGAGCGGGCCGCGAAACGTGCACGGCGGCGAGTATATAGTCTGGGCGGCCGGCCGTCTCCCTGAACATCTCGATCTCCACGGCGGAAGCGTAAGGGACCTCGTCCGAGAACAGGGCGAAGATCCGTTCGCGTATGACCTCGGCCGCGTAGAACCGCTCCCAGCGGTCCGTCACCTGGTCCACCGGATAGTACGGGGGGTGTTCCGGCATGGCCGCCAGTATCTCCCGCCTGAGTTCGGAGACGCCCTCGGACGAGATAGCCGATATGCGGAAGGTGCGCCGCACCGGCAGGATCGAGGAGAAATAAGCGGCCGCGCGGTCCGCCTCCCCGGCCCGGGGCCCTCGGGCCAGGTCGATCTTGTTGACGACCAGGTAGACGGGCGCGGAGACGCCCTCAAGCTGCCGGAAGAAGGCGAGCTTGTCCTCGGGGGGCAGCCCGGGTTCCACTACCAGCAGGGCCAGGTCGCTGTCCTCGGAGACCGCCTTCCGTATGGCCCCGCGCATCGTCTTCTCGAAAAGGTTGCGGGGGGAGAGCATACCCGGGGTGTCCACGAACACCGCCTGGCAGCCCGGTACGTTGAGTATCCCTTTGATGACGCTGCGGGTGGTCTGCGGCTTAGGAGAGACGATGGACAGTCTGGCGCCGAGAAGCGCGTTCAGCAGGGTGGATTTGCCGACGTTCGGGAGGCCGGAAATGGAGACGAAGCCCGAACGGAAACCGGCGGCCGGATGTCCTTTCCCGGTCCCGCCGGCCGTCCCTTCAGTGCCGTTCTCCGTGGTATTCACTGGCGCGGTGTCCGCCTATTTCAGAGAGAGCGGGTTTCCCCACAGAGGCAGCTGGGTGACCTTCTCCAGTTTTCGCACCTTCGGTTCGCCGGTCAGCTCCTGTACGAAGACCTCCAGGCTGTAGACCCTGGTGCCGGCCATCAGGTGGCCGCCGTACGCTTTACCTTCCAAGTCCGAGAACATGATGTGGGCATGGACCATCGGTTTGTCGTCGAAAACGCTCACGTTGCCGGAGAGGGACAATATCTCCATCTCCTTTTCCATGTTTATCTTGAGGTATTTCTTGGCTTTCTGGTCGTAGATGCCGAAGGTCGCCCTGTCCACCGCGCCAATGGCGGTTATCAGGCCGCAGCGGACCTGATGGTGATGGCAGAACTGCTGAACGGCCTGAAGCAGGTCCTCGCCTTTCCCGATGCTGAACAGGAACGAACGTCCCGTGAGATAGGGTTTTTCCTGAGCCTGAACCATCATGATATGACCTCCGTTGTTTTCCCGGCAAGCGCGGGGGACCGCCGCGAGTAAAAAAAGATGCTGCGCGTCCGAAGATGTCCGGTCAGCCCCCGACACCGGCTCGCTTATGATTTTAGCAAATGTGAGGGGGGTAATTCATTAGGGACGCATCGGCCGCCCATCTGAACGGTTGCGGCTTCCGCCGCCGGTTTGGTACTATAATAGCAACGACCCGGCGCAGGTCCCGGGATAGAGGAGGCTCTCGCATATTATGCCGACAACGACCACCCACGTATCATATAAGGAACTCGGTTTCGTGAACACCAGGGAGATGTTCGCCAAAGCCAATAAGGAAGGCTACGCCGTACCGGCCTATAATTTCAACAATATGGAACAGCTGCAGGCCATTCTGACCGCCTGCGTGAAGAGCCGGTCCCCGGTAATACTCCAGATATCCAAGGGGGCCCGGGAATACGCCAACCCAACGCTGCTGAGGTGGATGGGCCGCGGCGGCATAGAGATGATGAAGGATATGACGGACAAGCCGGTGCCGGTCGCGCTGCATCTGGACCACGGCGACTCTTTCGAGCTCTGCAAGTCCTGCATAGAGAACGGTTTCTCGTCCGTGATGTACGACGGCTCCGCACTGTCCTATGAGGAGAACGTCCGGATAACGAAACAGGTCGTGGAATACGCCCACCGCTTCGACGTCACCGTGGAGGGGGAACTGGGCAGGCTGGCCGGGATCGAGGACGAGGTCTCGTCCGAGAAGTCCCACTACACCGACCCGAACGACGTCGAGGATTTCGTCAAGAGGACCGGCGTGGATTCCCTGGCCATCTCCATCGGCACCAGCCACGGAGCGTTCAAGTTCAAAGTGAAGCCCGGCGAGGAGGTCCCGCCGCTGCGCTTCGACATCCTCGAAGAGATCGAAAAGCGCATTCCCGGCTTCCCCATCGTCCTGCACGGAGCATCCTCGGTGCTGCAGGGCTATATAGACATGATCAACAAATACGGCGGCAAGATGGACGGCGCCGTGGGCGTGCCGGCGGAGCAGCTCCGCAAGGCGGCCAAGTCCGCGGTCTGCAAGATAAACATCGATTCCGACGGACGGCTC
>JAKLEK010000222.1 GCA_022703115.1 Elusimicrobiota bacterium | reverse complement strand
TGGCGCCGACGCTGGGAAAGCGGAACCGGATGCGCGCCGGGCGCAGCCTGGCGGCCGACAGTATCACGTCGCCCTGCTGATAGGAGACCCCGGCCCCCATTTTCTTGAACGCTTCCAGATGTATATCTATGGGCCTCACTCCGATAGTGCAGCCGCCGGGCAGAGAGAACCTGGCCCTGCCGAAACGCGCGAGCAGCGGTCCGGCGACCAGCACCGAAGCGCGCATTTTCCGCACCAGGTCGTACGGGGCGTGAAGCTTCAGGGCCGATCCTTTCTGAACGGTGAAAGTGTTGAAGCCGAAGAAGCACTTTTTCCCCAGGTAGTTCAGGAGATTAAAAGCCGACTTGATGTCCATGAGGTCCGGCACATTGCCTACGACGCATTGTTCGGCGGTAAGCATGGTCGCCGCCAGTATCGGCAGCGCCGCGTTCTTGGA
The DNA here is from genome assembly GCA_022703115.1 of Elusimicrobiota bacterium. GTDB lineage: Bacteria > Elusimicrobiota > Elusimicrobia > Elusimicrobiales > UBA9959 > YA12-FULL-51-18. Next base: position 2,627 of record JAKLEK010000222.1, on the reverse strand, counting down.
ACCGCTGATGCGCACCGAACCGTTCACGCTCCGGCCGCCCTTTATCACGAATTTATCCATTTTTGCCTCTGTTTTCCTGATTATCTTTCCGCTTCCGGTCGCTATTTCCTGACCGCCCTCAGGAACCGACTCTTGCCGCACAGGTCCTTCAGCACGCTCACTTTCCAGCGTCTCCGGTCCGGCATGCCAGAAACCGCGCGGGCCTGGGTGTCCCCTATCTCCATGAAGAGGGCGCCGCCTTTCTTAACGGCTTCCGGCGCCTGCTCGATTATACGCGCCGCCACTCCGAGCCCGTCCGGCCCGCCGTCCAGGGCCAGGAGAGGTTCGGACCTGACCTCCATGTCCAGTCCGGGTATGACCCCGGAAGGGATGTAGGGAGGGTTCGTCACTATAAGGTCGAACGGTCCTCCGCAGTCCTTGACCTCGGAGGCCTCCACGAACCTTATCCGGCCTGCCGACCCGAGGTCGCGCGCGTTCCCCTCGGCGCAGTCCAGAGCCTCGCGGGACTTGTCCGCGGCCGTGACCAGCGCGCTCCGGCAGCCGGCGGCCAGGGCCAGCGCTATCGCCCCGGAACCGGTACCGAAATCAAGGACGTGGACCGGACCGGAGGAGCCGGGAGCGTATCCACGGATGAAATCCAGGGCCAGGTCCACCAGTTCCTCCGTCTCCGGCCTGGGGACCAGCACGCGCGGGTCGACTTTGACCGTCAGCCCGCAGAAAGGCTGGGAACCGATTATATAAGCCAGCGGCTCCCCGGAAGCCTTGCGCGCCAGGAACTTCCGGAACGCGGAAGCCTCCGAAGCTGTAACGGCGCGGCCGCGGTCGGCCAGCAGAGAGAGCCGGTCGGCGCGCAGCGCGCTGGCCAGCAGCCAGCCGCAGTTCAGCGCGGACTCCCCGACCCCGGCGGCTTTCAGCAGCGCGGTACCCTCAGCCATCAGGCCCCCGGCCGTAAGCGGAGCCGCGTCAGTCCGCGTCATAGCCGGCTCCATTCTCCGCGCCACGGCCTTTTTGCCTTGAGAGAGCGAGTTTTATATCCTCCAGCATGTCCCTGATCCCGCCCTCCATGAGCTCGCCCATGTTGTGCCAGGACAGCTGGACCCGGTGGTCCGTGACCCGGCTCTGCGGAAAATTGTAAGTCCTTATCTTCTCGGTACGGGCGCCGGTGCCGACCTGCTTGTTCCTCTCTCCGGCCATGGAGGCGGCGCGGTCCTCTTCCGCAGAGAGCAGGAGCTTCGCGGCGAGAAGCTGCAGCGCTTTCTGCTTGTTCTGCCCCTGCGAACGCTCCTGCTGGCACTGCGTAACCGTGCCGGTCGGGATATGGGTGATGCGCACGGCCGTCTCCACCTTGTTGACGTTCTGCCCGCCGGCGCCGCCGGAACGGTAAGTGTCTATTTTAAGGTCCTTGGCCTCTATCTTTATCTCCACTTCCTCCGGTTCCGGCATTATAGCCACCGTGACCGTGGATGTATGTATCCGGCCGGAGGCCTCGGTCTGCGGCACCCGCTGCACGCGGTGGACGCCGCCCTCGTACTTCAGCCAGGCGTAGGCGCCGGCCCCCTCTATGAACAGGACGGCGTTCTTTATGCCTTTGAGACCGGTGGAACTCAGGTCGCGCAGTTCCGCTTTCCAGCCCATGGAAGCGGCGAACCTGGTGTATATCCTGAGCAGATCGGCGGCGAAAAGCGCCGACTCGTCACCTCCGACCCCGGCGCGCAGTTCGAGAAAAACGTTCCTGGAATCCTGAGGGTCGGGAGGCAGGACGAGGAGCTCCAGTTTCTTCTCCAGGGCCGAAGTCCTGGCCTTGAGCGGCTCCACTTCCGAAAGGGCGAGTTCGGCCAGCGCCGGGTCCGGGTCCGTCAGCATGGCCTGGGTCTGAAGGAGTTCGGCGCGGGAGGAGTCCAGCTCCCGCTTGGTCTCGAGTATGGCCTTGAGCCTGGCGTGCTTCCTGGACAGGGACTCTATCTCTCCCGGGGTCAGTCCTCCGGAAGAAAGGCGGGACTCGGTTTCGGAAAGTTCCACGGCCGCGCGTTCTATTTCCTTGTCCATAATCCTAGGTACCCGAGGGACCGGTCATAGCCCGGACGCGCGGCGGACTTTACCGCGCGGACGCGGTCAAAAGAAAAGCAGGCAAACATGTGTCCATGATTTGCCCGCTTTGCCGCCTGAAGGCGGACGCCCGGAACAGGCCACGTATCAGGCGGCCTTGTTCTCGGGTTTCTTTGCGGCCTTGGCCGCGGCTTTTACGTCCTTCGCGGTCCTCGCCTTGGGCGCGGAAGAGAGGACCTTCCGTCCGTGTTTCGGCGCCATAGAGGTGTTCTTCGCCTTCTTCGGCTTGCGCACCACGGTCTTTCCGCCGGTAGCGATGAACTTCTTGTTGAACTTCTCCACCCTTCCGGCCGTATCCAGCAGTTTCTGCTGGCCGGTGTAGAAAGGATGGCAGGCCGCGCATATCTCCACCTTAATGGAAGGTTTAGTGGAGCGGGTGACGAAAGTGTTCCCGCAGACGCAGGAGACCTCCGAAACGAAATATTTTGGGTGGATATCGGTTTTCATTTTTCGGTCCTTGAACTAGCGTAGATTACGATAATTATAGCAAATTTCGGCCCCGCCGGACCTGGGCGCGCCGG
>JAKLEK010000221.1 GCA_022703115.1 Elusimicrobiota bacterium | reverse complement strand
CCCGGCCGCCGTCCGTTTTCAGCAGTAATGCGGCCGCGCGTAAGAAGAACTCCACGCCCTTCACCAGCTCTAGCCTCGCCGCGACGGCTATCACCGTCTCTCCGGCGGCTATGCCGAGTTCCGTCCTCGCGTTCCCGTCGGGAGGTCCGGACAGGGTCACCCCGCTGTGTATAACGGTCCAGGCGTTCTCCGAACCGAGCCCGCGCGCGAGCGACTCCCTGCGCTCCCCTTCGGTCAGCGCGATGAAGCGGTCCGTTACAAGAGCGGTCAGCCGCTCGACAAGCAGGAAAAAAAGAGATTTAACCGGCCCGAAGTAGCCGTAGAAGACGTGTCCGTGCGGCGTGTGCACCACAAGAGGGCGCGGACCGGGCCCGCGGCGGCGGAGCGCGGCCGCCCAGCGGCCGAGCACTCCCGCCTTGGCCGTATGGGTGTGGACTATCGAAGGGTTCAGGTCCGAGATAAGTCCGCGCAGTTCCAGGAACGCCTTGAGGTCCTTGAGCGGGGAGATCTCGCGCGTCAAGTGCGGGACTTCTATGCGGCGGAGCTTTCCGCCGCTCGGAAGTTCCAGCTGTTCCTTCCCGTCGTAAGGTCCGTATATGAGCGCGACCTCCCCGAAAGAGGACTGCCAGACGGCCGAATCAAGGGTGTTGCGCGCTGAGCCGCCGGGCTCCAGGCGCGTTATGATGTGGACTATCGGACGGGGATCTGATCGCAAGGGTTGCCTTCCCGGCGCGTTAGGCCTTACGGCTTTTCCAGGAGCACGGCTATGCCCTGCCCCACTCCTATGCACATGGCGCACAGGGCGCGCGGCGCTCCGCCGCGCCGCATCTGGCGGCAGGCGGACAGCACTATCCGGGCGCCGCTCATCCCGAGCGGATGCCCGAGCGCTATGGCTCCGCCCAGCCTGTTCACCCTGGGGTCCTCGTCGCCGAGCCCCAGTTCCCGCAGGCAGGCCAGGGCCTGGGCGGCGAAAGCCTCGTTCAGCTCCACAAGGCCGATGTCCTTCATCGTCAGGCCCAGCCTGGACAGAAGCTTGCGTACCGCCGGGACGGGGCCCATTCCCATCGTCCTGGGCGCCACTCCGGCGGTCTGCATCGCCGTTATCTTCGCCATAGGCTCGAGGGAGTACCTTTTGACCGCTTCCCCGGACGCGACGATCATCGCGGCGGCCCCGTCGTTAATTCCGGAAGAATTGCCGGCGGTCACGGTGCCGCTCTCGCGGGATACGGGTTTCAGCTTCGAAAGTTTTTCCGGGGAGGTGAGCCGCGGGAATTCGTCCCTGGCGAAGACTACCGGGTCCTTTTTGGGGTGGGTTATCGTCACCGGGATTATTTCCTCTCCGAAGAGCCCGGCGGCCTGGGCCTGCGCGGCCTTCTGCTGGCTGCCATGAGCGAAGCGGTCCTGATCTATGCGGGTCACGCCGTACTCCGCCGCCACGTTCTCGGCGGTCATGATGAGCGGATCGACGCCGTAAGCGGCCGCCATCGCCTTGTTGACGAACCTCCAGCCGATGGTCGTATCGAATATCTCCGCCTTCCGGGAGAACGGTTCCGAGGCTTTCGCCATGACGAAAGGCGCGCGCGACATGCTCTCCACCCCGCCGGCTATAACGAGGTCGGCTTCCCCCGCTTTTATGGCGCGGGCGGCGATGCCGACGGCGTCCATGCCCGAGCCGCACAGCCGGTTTACGGTGGTTCCGGGAACGGACTGGTCCAGCCCCGCCAGCAGCAGGGCCATTCTCGCCACGTTGCGGTTGTCCTCGCCTGCCTGGTTCGCGCAGCCGAGTATCACGTCGTCCACCGCCTTCCAGTCGACGCCGGGATTCCGCTCCAGCAGGGCTTTCAGCGGTATGGCCGCCAGATCGTCGGTCCTGACCGTGGAAAGGGAGCCTCCGTAACTGCCGATCGGAGTTCTGACCGCGTCGCAGATGAAAGCATCGCCCATATAGTCTCAGGCCCCCTTGTAAGGTATCGGTCCGGCCCCGGGCGCTCGCGCGCCCTCCGGCCTCATAAAACCGCGACTTACGCGCCGCGCAGGGCTTTAAGCTCGGAACCGAACTTCTCCAGCGTATCCCGGAACGCTTCTTCCAGAACGTCGACCTCTTTTTCCGTGATGGCCGTGGAGAACATGCAGGAAAAGGAATTGGTCACTATGATGTTCTTCTCGTAAAGGTGGTTCATCATCCCGGCGGCTACCCGGGCCGACTCCTTGTCGTCGTACGCCTCGCGGTAGCTGGAGGGCGGATTCCGCTTCAGATGTATCTTGAACATCGAGCCGTCCCCGGTAAGGGATACGGGCGCGTCCGCCTTGCGTATGACCGCGCGCAAACGGTCCTTGGCCGAGGCCGTGAGGGCGTTCAGCTTTGCCACGGCAGCCTTATCGTAGAGCTCCATGGCGACAAGGCCCGCAGTCATCGTTACCGGGTTGGCCGAGAAAGTGCCGGAAAGCGGGAACAGCAGCCTGGGCTCCTGCGGGTCCAGGACCTTCATCACGTCCGTCCTGCCGGCGACGGCGCCGACGGGGAACCCGCCGCCTATGATCTTGCCCAGGGAGGTGAGGTCCGGCTTGACGGGGAAGGTCTCCTGGGCGCCGCCGTAACTGATGCGGAACGAGATCACTTCGTCGAAGGCCAGCAGCGCCCCGTTCCGGCGGGCCCAATCGCTCAGCGCGGAAACGAACTCCGCCGAGGCTCTCATCAGCCCCACTTTATGCGGCACCGGGTCCACTATTACGCAGGCGATGTCGGCGGCGTGCTTGTCCAGCAGCTTCACGGCCCGCTCGGGATCGTTGAAAGGGAAGACCACCACGTCGTCCAGCACTCCCTTAGGGGTCCCGTGCACCAGCGGCACCTTGTTGGGAGAGTCCAGGTCCCCCCAGTTGGAGGGATTGGGCAGCTGGCTGACCTCCACGTAATCGTAGGCGCCATGGTACGCGCCTTCGGCTTTGGCGATCTTCGGCCGGCCGGTATAGGCTCTCGCGGCCTTGATCATCGCCATCACCGCTTCGGTGCCAGAATTCACGAAGCGCACCTTCTCGAAAGAGGAAGAGCGGCCGCAAAGATGCCT
>JAKLEK010000220.1 GCA_022703115.1 Elusimicrobiota bacterium | reverse complement strand
GGGCGTGAAGCCGCTGACATAGCGTCCCGGATTGGAGTAGAGATAGAAGAGCGCGAACGAGAACGCGGCGCAGGCCAGAGCGGAATAAGCGGCGACTCTCCAGAGAACGGATATCCACATTTTCATCGGTCCCTGCGGCGCAGCATAGGGACGAACCGAACGTCCGCCACGGACCTTTCCCGGAAGCCGGCGCCGTCCCTGGAAAACAAAGTCAGCTTCTGGGGCCCGTCCGCCTCTCCGACCGGGGCCGCAAGGCGGCCGTCCGGCCCCAGCTGGGCGAAAAGTCCTTCCGGGACCGCCGGCGCCGCGCAGGATAGGACTATCGCGTCGTACGGCGCATGCTCCGGCCAGCCGTCGGCGCCGTCTCCCGTCCTGAACTTTATCCCTCGGTATCCCTGCGCGGACAGCGCCGCCGAGGCTTTTTCCGCCAGAGAAGGGAAGATCTCGACGGTGTAGAGTTCGCCCGCCAGCTCGGCCAGCACCGCCGTCTGGTAGCCCGAGCCGGTGCCGATCTCAAGCACCTTCTCGGAGCCTTTCAGTTCCAGCAGTTCGGCCGTCAGCGCCACCATGTACGGCTGCGAGATCGTCTGACCTTCGTCTATGGGCAGGGGATGGTCCTCGTACGCCCGGGTGCGGAGATACTCGTCCACGAAAGCGTGCCTTCTGACCTTCCCCATCGCTTCCAGCACCCGGCCATCCCGTACGCCCCTGGCGGCGATCTGGTCCTCCACCATGCGGCGCCGGACGAAGGTCTGATATTCGGCGAATTTTGAAGCGAGCAGGTCCTTGAACATGTCTTAAACGGTCCCCGCCGTCCCGGTCCCGCCGCGGCGCGTCCTGGGGTTCACCATATCCCTTTCTCCGCCATGAAGCAGGCGGAGACGGTCCTGATGCCGTATTTTTCCGCCTTTTCCTGCACTTCCGGGGAGCCGGAGCCGGGCTGAAGCCACAATTCGCCTATGCCCAGGAGCCTGCACTCTTCCAGGACCTTTTCCGTGGCTTCCGGCGGCACTACGGCTATTACCATATCCGGCTTCGGAGTTATCTCCCCCAGGTTCCTGTATCTGCGTCTGCCCAGCACCGAACCGCCCTTCGGATTTACCGCTTCCACCGGATATCCGGCTTTGAGCATGTCCCTGAAGATCCGATGTCCGTATTTGTCCGGGTCGTCCGATACCCCGACTACGGCTATGCGTTTTCGCCGTAACTGGTCCATGGTCGTTCTTCCTCCCTGCGCTCTCCGCTCAGGTCAAAGGTCCGCGGCGGTTCACGGCTCTCTCAGCCCAGTCCCGGCTGCGCGGGAAGTGATATATTTCCATGACGGTGGAGAAGACCGCGAGGAGGTAAAAGTCCCAGTATCCGCCGGTCAGGAAGAATATCATCAGGCCGGCCAGGGCCGGGACCTCGCACAGCGCGGCGGCCGCCGCGGACTGCGCCGCCATTGTCCCGGCTGGTCCCAGCGCCTTTCCCCGGGCCTCTATGAGCGGCCTTACGAACCGCACCGCTAACACCGATGCCGCGCCCCAGAAATACAATCCGTACCTGGCCGCAGCGGCGGCCGCTCCCGTCAGAGGCGGGGTCAGGCCCGGGTGGCGAACGGCCGCCTCCACTATCAGCGCATAGAAGAAAACTGCCCCTGTGACGGCCGCGCTGACGATGGACGCCGTCCGGCGGGCTTTATTCAGTTCCTCTTCTCTCACCGGGAACTCCTCTCTTCTCCGTTCGTTTTCCGCGGCCCGCGCGGCCGCTCACTGACCAGCCGACCCTATCCTGTAAAATTCGGTTCCCTGCGCGTTCTTATGAGTGCAGTCGACCAGCACTTTTCCGTAATGGCTGGAGCGCTTGTTGGAGAAGTATATCCAGGCGCCTGAGTCCTTGAGCGCTTTAGATACGTCCGCGTCGTAGTCAGCGGAGTCTATGTCCGTAACCCCGTTCGTTCCCGTGTGTCCGGCTATCGCTATCGTCGGAATGGCCGGGATATACTTTGGAACCAGGTCCGAGAGTTTTTCAGGGAAGCGTCCGGTCTCCTTCCGGAAAGAGGACAGCGCGAATGTCACCTCGGCGATCGAAACCAGGGTCTCGGACTGGTTCTCCAGGTCCTCCCCTCCTCTCGGCAGGGAGGCTGGTTTCCCGGCGCTCTGGTCTTCCTTCCCGGCGGAGGGCGGGGAAGCGGTCAGCTTCCGTCCGGCTATCTCGGCGTCTATCTCCGCGGTGAAGTCCCGTACCGCGCTCAGGGCCGGCTCCGCGGCCGCCGGGGCGACCCGGTCCTTAAGCGTTTTTAGCATGCGGACGCCGCGTAGAGAACTTACTAGCAGGTCCCGGTAGTTGGCGGGGCCGTCGCCGGGTTTTACCGGCGTTCCGAAGTACGCGGCGGCGGCGGTCTTGGCCGCCTTGTCCATTATGATGGCTTTTCTCATGGCGGCCGTCGAGGCTCTGAGCCCCAGAGAGTCGTACAGGGAGGAGAGGGTTTCCAGCCTCTCGGCCGCGGCGTCAAGGATCGTTCCGTTATCCGCGGCCGGAGGCCGGCGTCTGCGCCTGTCCGACGCGGACCGCCTTCTTCCCGTGTAGGGCCGGGCCTGGCGGACGGCCTCCACTTCCGTCCGGCCTGATCTGAGGCCGGCGGCGTATAGCGGCTGAGTCCGGCATAACAGTACGGCAAGAAGAGCCGCGGCCAGGACGCGGACGAGGTCAGTAGCGGTAGAATTCCCTGCCATTAGGGTCCTTATGCGTGCAGTTGAGCACTATCATCCCGAAATACGGCGAAGCCTTGTCCGAGAAATACAGCCATCCGCCGGAGTCAGATACCGCCTCTCCGGCCTCCCTGGCGGGACCCTTGTACGCCGAAACGCCCGCCGTAGCCGGGTGTCCCGGCAGTTCTAAGGCGGGCATCGCGTCCAGATATCCCGGCACGAGCCCCGAAGGGTCGTCCGGGTATTCGCCTTCGTGCGCCGCGTAGTACGCGATGAGGGCCGCCCGTACGCGTCTGAGGTGGGAAACGGCCAGCTCCGCTTTATCGCGCTCTTCTATCTCGCGCAGGATGTCGGGGCCGAGGATGGACGACAGGCGCCC